>JAVSLW010000015.1 GCA_039666455.1 Methanobacterium sp.
TGAACTTCAAGAAATTGTAGAAGGAGAAGTTATTGAAATTACAGAATTTGGGGCATTTGTTCGAATGGGCCCAATGGACGGTCTGGTTCATGTTTCCCAGGTAACAGATGATTACATAAATTATGACGCAAAAAGAGGAGCTTTACTTGGTAAAGAGTCTAAAAAGACCCTGGAAGAAGGAAATAAAGTCCGTGCAAGAATTGTGGCACTGAGCCTTAAAGGTAAATCCTCCAAAGAAACTAAAATTGGTCTTACCATGAGACAGCCAGGCCTTGGAAGAGAAGAATGGATTGAAGAAGAGAAAAGGAAGAAGAAATAATGGTTACTAAAGCATGTACAAGATGTCACCGGATAATGGAAGATGAAAGATGTGCTGTATGCAAGGTTCCAACTTCAAGAAACTGGAGTGGTTTTTTAATAGTGATCGACCCTGAAAATTCAGGCATTGCAAAGGAGCTTAATATCAGTCTTCCTGGAGAATATGCTTTAAGAGTAAGATGATTAATAAGATTTTCAGGTTAAAATGTGTTATTATTAAAAAAAGAACACCGGATGGAATTTAAAAAACCTTTTGGTAAAATATATCTGACTTTAGATGACATTAATAGATCAGTCCTTGAAAATCATTTTATAATCTCTGTTGGAGATGAAACAACAAATAATCTTTTAAATGCAGGTATAATACCTGAAATCAGTATTATAGATCATATAATTGAAAGAAAACCATCAAAACATAGTATAGAATACAGTACAGTTACATTAAATGCGGTGAATCCTCCGGGAGCAATAACTGATGAATTATGGGTCACTATCCAGAAATCCTTTGATATTGCCCCTAAATCAAATGTTTTAATTGTTGTTGATGGGGAAGAGGATCTTGCAGTTATCCCCTGTGTTTTAATGGCTCCTAAAGGCTCCTTAATATTATATGGACAGCCTGGAGAAGGAGTTGTACTTGTAGAAGTTGATAAAGTAAGAAAAAAGGCAAAAGAAATGCTAAATTATTTTGAGGGAGGTTGAATAATGGAAATTGAAATTAAAGAAAAAATTGAAAATCCACTTTTAAACAGAACTGAAGTACACTTTGACTGTTTATACCATGGAGAACCTACTCCAAAAGTCATGGACGTTAAAAATAAGCTTGTTGCATTACTGGATGCAGACAAAGATCTTCTTGTAGTTAGCAGGCTATTACCTAAATTTGGAGAAGGTAAAGCTGAAGGATATGCTAAAATCTATGACCGGTTTGAAAATTTAAAAGAAATTGAACAGAAACATGTTCTGGACAAAAACACGGAACCTCAAGAGGGTGAAGAATAATGAGAAAATGCGACCTTTATGAAGTTAAGGATAACAAACTCGTAAGAAAAAACCCTGAGTGCGTTAGATGCTCACACGGTGTTTTCATGGCAGACCACGGGGACAGGTATGCCTGTGGAAAGTGCGGATACACACAATGGAAAGGTAAAGAATAATCTTTTAGTTAAACGGTGAAAAACCTTGAATTTAAGATCTGGACGGCTTAAAGGAAAGATGAGCAGAGCCACTGCATCTTTTACTTCTTCTTTAGAATTTGACAAACGTATTTTTGAGGCGGATGTTGAGCTTAACATTGCACATACAACAATGCTTGCAAAACAGGAAATAATCCCCCCAAAAACAGCGAAAAAAATTGTAAATGCTCTAAAAGACCTTAAAGAGGAAGGTATTAAAGCACTTGACCTTGACCTTTCAGTTGAAGACATTCACATGGCTTTGGAAAACTATGTGACTTCTAAAATAGGTGAAGAAGCAGGTTTCATGCACACTGCCAAATCACGAAACGATCAGGTTGCTACAGATCTTAGACTTGTTTTAAAGAAGGAAATAAAAGAGATAAATCAATCTATACTTAACTTTATTGAAGAAATCATTAAAATGGCAGATGAACATAAAGGAACCATTTTTGTAGGTTACACCCATCTGCAGCATGCTCAACCAACCACATTTGCTCACCACCTGCTTGCTTACGCTAATGCCTTAAGAAGAGATTATGAAAGGATCATGGACGCATATAAACGAGTTGATATGAATCCTCTTGGCTCTGCAGCCATGACAACCACGAGTTTCTCTATTGACAGGGAAATGACAACCAAAATGCTTGGCTTCAGTAAAATTATGGAAAATTCTATTGATGCTGTAAGTTCAAGGGATTTTATTGCAGAAACAGTTTTTGCACTTTCCATGCTTGCTTCTACACTCAGTAAAATATGTGAAGAACTTATAATCTGGAGCACATATGAATTTGGAGTCATTGAAATTGCCTATGAATACTCATCAACATCTTCAATCATGCCCCAAAAAAAGAATCCTGACGTTGCAGAAATTGCAAGGGCAAAAAGTGCAGTTCTTACAGGAGAATTAATGACTATTATGACTATTTTAAAGGCATTACCCTATAGCTATAACCGTGATTTACAGGAATTAACTCCACACCTCTGGAATTCTGTAGATAATGCAAAATCAATGCTTGGTGTAATAAGTGGCATGTTATCTACAATAACTGTAAACAGGGAACGCGTAGCTGTGCTTGCAAAATCTAATTTTGCAACTGCAACAGAACTTGCAGATATACTGGTCCGCAAAGACATGCCTTTTAGAACGGCCCATAAGATCGTTGGAAGAATGGTTACACAGGCTCTGGAAAGTGATGTTTCAATTGATGATATTGACTCAAAATTTCTGGATAATGTTGCACGTGAAGTTACTGGAAAAACACTGGGGCTTGATGATGAACTGATAAAGAGGGCCCTTGATCCTTATGAAAATATTAAAGTTCGAACTGTAACTGGGGGTTCTTCTCCACAGGCAGTGGAAAATGCTATAACTAATTTAAGGAACTTTCTGGATGAAGAAAGATACAGGAACTATTAACATTTAATTTTAAAATCAGGGTGTTTTTGGCAAGTTATCATAATATTTATATATGATCTATTACAAAAAATAATATACATGAAAAGCGATTCAACACCCAAGTTAATAGGAATAATTGCGATATTAGTTGGTATTTTGATGATAATTTATCCCCAGCTTGTGGGGTATCTTGTAGGAATTTTCTTAATAGCTTACGGAATACTGGAAGTCATTAAATAGGCTAAAAATGCAGAAAACCATTAAATTTAGATGGTTTTCATTATCATCTCCAGAGCTTCGCCTGGCTCTAATATGCCTGCACGGGTTTCCCTTAAAATGCGCTGCAATGAAAATTTTCTCATGTGGGGATGTTTTCTATGGACCTCATTAAGTAAAGGACATCCATACCCTCCCTTTTTTAAAATTCCGTATTTTGAAGCAGTATTTTTAATTTCACCTTTGCTTACTGAAAGCATTGCCGGTAAATTCAGTTTAAAGATTCCATTTTCTCTGACAATTGATTGGGTCCCGGTAGTTAGAAGATCCCCGTAAATCAAAAAGGGAACACCTATCTCTTTGGTATAATCTAAAACCGCTTTTTTTATTACTTTAGAGCATCTTCCACATGGATGAAATATTCCTGCAAGTGAATCTTTTATAATCTCATCCATATCTACTTGCAGGTAATAATGCTTAACATTAAGTTTGGTTGAAAGATTTTTCACATTTTCCTGGAAATACCGGGGAAGAATTATGCTCCCAGGATTAACTGTAACTGCTATAGGATTAAATCCCAGAATTTTAGCCACTATTAATGAAAAACTACTGTCAATTCCACCGGATAATGCTACAACAGCTTCATTAGTTTTAGATTCTTCTACGGTTTCGAAATTTGTTAAAACAGCTTCAAAATCGTGAATATTTTGAAGCCTCTGACCTAAAAATTTATTTAAAGTATTAAGATGCTTAAAATCACCAAAATCAGGGGATAAAAGCTCTTCTAACTTATTCTGGGTTAATTTTATTTTATACTCTTTAAGTAAAAGATCTGGATAGGCTTCCACGTGTATGGAATTTATATTCAGTTCTTCTTTAAGTTTTCCAGCTACCCAGCCTCCTTTTCCAATAACGGTTGATTTATCCGGCCGATCAAATGTAATAATAAGCATGACACCATTTTCTTCATTAAATATTATATCTTTAATGTGGGGGTTTACATTCTGGTGGCCAATTTCTTCCCTTATTCTGTATATTCTTTTAATTATTTCTTCTTTTTCAAATTTCAAGGCTATTCTCCTTTAAAATAATCTGATCAAAAATTATTTTCGTCTGTATCTCCCCATTAAATGTCCTTCATCCAGGATATTATCCTTTAAAGCTTTTAAAAAGTCTTCTCTTTTTACAGGAGTGCTTAAATTCAATGTCCTTTTAAGTGCATAAATTCTAAAAAAATATCTGTGCTCTCCACCGGGAGGGCATGGTCCTCTGTAACCTGGAAACCCAAAGTTGTTTAGTCCCTGAATCATTCCACTTTCCAGTTTTTCTTTCTTTTCTATGTCTTCTGGAAGTTTTGAGGTGTCTGAGGGTATGTTAAACAGTATCCAGTGGGTGAATATTCCTCCGGGAGCATCTGGATCCTCACATAGAATTGCAAAACTTTGGGTAAGTTCTGGAATATCCCATCGAAGTGGCGGTGAAATATCTGTTCCATCGCAGGTATATTTTTTGGGTATATTGCTTCCATCACTAAAAGCATCACTTTCAATATTTATCAAATTGATCATCTCCTTTTTTAATTTGCAATATATTTAACCAATGATTAATATTTATTCGTAAATATTTAATATATAGGATCAGTGTTATAAGCACTAAAAGTGTACTAACTGTACTATTATCGCTCCTATTTGAATAATGATTAGATTCTACCTCCCTTTCCCTTTTTAATAAATATTTTTAATAAATTATTATTTTAAAAACGTTGTATGTTCTTTTTTTTAAATTCAAAAACCTGGATTTGAAGTTAATTTTCATTTTGAAATTATACATGATTTTAAAAAATGATAAAAAATTATAATTATAATCAGTAATCAGAACTAAAAGTGGCTCATGACAAATATCAAAATATGAATTAAAATGAAGTCACAATCGGGATAAGGATTACCAGAACATGATATAATCGACAAATTTAAATAGTATGGAGTACTAATAATGTATTGAGGTGATATGAATGACTGAATTACCAATTGCTCCAGTTGGAAGAATCATAAAAAATGCAGGTGCACAAAGAATTAGTGACGATGCAAGAGATGAACTTACCAAAGTCCTGGAAGAAATGGGTGAAGAAATAGCTTCTGAAGCTGTTAAACTTGCAAGACATGCTGGAAGAAAGACTGTTAAAGCATCTGACATTGAACTTGCAGTCAAAACCAGAGTACATCTTTGATAGTGCTTGAGTGCCGCAAAAATTCATAGAATTTTTGCAGAATTCATTTTTTATTTTTTAACAAAATTCAATTAAAAACTTATGGATTATTTTTGGAAGTAATACTGTTTTAATGAGATACCTGAATTTTTGCTATTTAGTGTAAGGGAATTCTAAAATAGAAGTTTAAAAATTTGATCAAATTTATATAACATTCCTAAGAAATGATAAATAGAAAAATCTATTTTCTCCTGAAAGATGTAAAATAATACTCATTCAGTAATTCAATTAATTACAGTATTAAACTTATTCTGGTGATAGATTGACAAGAATTGCAATAATAGATCGTGATCGATGCCAGCCCAAAAAATGCAACTATGTCTGCATTGAATACTGTCCAGGGGTTAGAATGGAAGAAGACACCATAACAATAGATCCTGGGACAAAAAAACCAATTATATCTGAAGAATTATGCTCTGGATGTGGTATATGTACCAAAAGATGTTATTTAAATGCTGTAACAATTATAAATCTCCCTGAAGCTCTCAAAGAGCCGATTCACAGATATGGTCAAAACCAGTTTGAATTATTCGGACTTCCAAATATTAAAGAAGGCTCTGTTGTAGGTATTTTAGGTCCAAACGGGATTGGAAAATCAACAATTATTAAGATCCTCTCTGGAGAACTTAAACCAAACCTTGGAAATTATGAAGTGGAAGTTGAATGGGAAGAAATAATTAATTATTTCAAAGGTTCACAACTTCAATCTTACTTTAAAAAACTTTCTGAAGAGGATTTAAAAGTCTCACATAAACCACAAATGGTGGATATGCTATCAAAAGTAGTAAAAGGGAAAGTTGGGAGCCTTTTAGAAAGTATTGATGGGCGAGATAAGCTGGATGAAATATCAAAAGCGCTTGAAATAGATCAGATATTGGATAGGGATATTTCAAAGCTCAGTGGTGGGGAACTCCAAAGAATCGCAATTGCAGCAGCAACCTTAAAAGACGCTGATTTTTATTATTTTGACGAACCAACATCATGGCTGGATGTAAAACAGAGATTAAATGCTGTAAAGGTTATAAGACAACTTGCAGAAGAAGGAAAATCTGTAATGGTTATAGAACACGATTTAGCAGCACTTGATGCTATGTCTGATTATGTGCACATTTTATATGGTCATCCTGGAGCTTATGGTGTTGTAGCGCAAATGAGAGGAGTCAGAGTTGGTATTAACACTTACATTGGAGGATTTTTAAGGGAAGAGAATGTTAGGTTTAGAAAACAGCCGATAGTATTTGAGGTAAGACCTCCAGCTGAAATAGTTGAAGCTGAAGCTCTTGCAGAATATACGGCCCTTAAAAAATCATATGATGGATTTTCAATTGAGGCAGAAGAAGGGGAAGTTCAGCACAATGAAATTATCACTGCATTTGGTCCAAATGGTATTGGAAAAACAACATTTGCCAAAATGCTTGCAGGAGTAGTAAAACCAGATGAAGGGAAAATAGGAAAAAAGGTTTCAATAGCTTATAAACCTCAGTATTTAACTTCTGACTTTGATGGGACAGTTCAGGAGTTTTTAATAACCACTGCTCCTACTTATGGTACTAATCTATTTAAAACTGAAATTGTAAAGCCTTTTACCCTTGATGAAATTATGGAAAAAAATGTTAAAGATTTAAGTGGTGGAGAACTCCAACGGCTTGCTGTTGCAGCTACACTTGCAAAAGATGCAGATATTTACCTTTTTGACGAGCCTACAGCATTTTTAGATGTAGAACAAAGATTACGGGCAGCAAGAGCCATACAAAAGATAATAGAAAATCGTCATGCAGCTTCAATCATAATAGATCACGATATAGTCTTTATAGATTATATATCTAACCGTGCAATGGTCTTCTATGGAGATCCTGGAGTTGAGGGGCATGCAACATCGCCAATGGACCTTCGATCTGCAATGAATAAATTTTTATCTGATGTTGAAATAACCTTTAGAAGAGATAAAGAGACCAAAAGGCCACGTGTTAATAAATTGGGAAGCTATCTTGACCGTGAACAGAAAGAAAAAGGAGAATATTATTATCTGGAGAGTTAGTTTTCAGTATTTAGGCCGCAGCGCTTCCACTGCGTCCTGGAAATTAACTGCAAACTTTCGAACACAGGCTTCAGGTATGGAAAAACTAACTCTCAGGTATCGGTGCCCGAATAATTTGCTGGTGTATGCACCTTCTCTTGCAAAGATTTTTCTCTCCAGAAGATACTCTGCAACCTCAACAGGTTCTACTCCCGCTTTATGAAGGTCAATTACAAGCATATTCCCATCTGATGGATAAACTGGTATAAAAGCCCCTTCTACGTTATCAACGGCCTTTTTAATAATTTTCTGGTTGGATCTTGTGGTATTTCTTATCCTGTCGATCCATTCTGGTTTTGATTTAAGTGCAGCAAGCGCTCCTTTTTGTGCAACGATGTTTGTTCCAAGGTCGTTTATAACAATACTTTTAATGGAATTTAAAATCCCGGGGGTGCTTATCATTGCACCAATACGTAGTCCTGCCATTCCACAGATTTTTGAAAAACTGTAAATGGTTACAGTGTGGTCTGGAGCATATTCGGCAGCAAGATGATGTTTTCTTGCAAAATCTCTGTAAGTTATGTCATGTAGAAGATAAATATCGTTATCAACGGCCAGATCAGCAAATTCTTTTATTTCTTCCAGGGTGTAACAGGATCCAAGCGGATTCAATGGATCTACAAGTGATATTAACCGGGTATTTTTGTCAATGTTCTGTTTTACAAGCTCTGGAGTCAGTTTGTAATCATTATCTTTGCTGTAAATTGGAATTGATTTAACGTGGTCTGCAAATCTACTTGCAAAGTTATCAATAATGAGATATCCTGGATCGCAGGTTATCACATTATCTGTAGGGTCTAATATATCGTTCATACAAAGATATAAGGATTCTGTACCGCCGGCCGTTACCAGAACATCATTAGTTCCATCGTTAAGACCTAAATCCTCAAGTATAAGGTTTTTTAGCTCAGGAAATCCTTCTGGCGGCGGGTATTTGCAGTAGTCCTTATTTTCAATGCTTTCAAGCATGGAGTACATGATGTCATCTTTTTCATGTAAATGGTTGGTATTTTGACCCATCCAGATCATTTCTTCATCATGATAAATGTGATTAAAAAATTCATTTATAGTTTTAAAGCCGTTAGGTAATCTTTTAGCTGCTCTTGCATATTTTTTTGGTGAAATCATCTATCTCACAACACATAAAGTAGTATTTATTTGAATAATTTCAAAAAGGACCTTAAGTATTATTATAACTTTTTTTTAACTATTATTTATAATTATTTAAAAATGTTTTAAACTTTTAACCCCTGATGACTATGTTAAAAGCAAAAGGACTTATCCCATTTATAATATAACTTTGCAATAATTCAGTTATTATTTTAAACCTCTATCAATAATTTCAAATTTGATCTTACTACCTTCTTTTCTACTTTTATGTCTTTTAAGTACTGCAAACCTGTCTCCATTATCACATTTTTCAAGTTCCACAATAATTTTACTCCAGTACTTGAGTATAGTACCTCCAACAGGCTCTATAGTATCTTCTTCATCAAAAAGAGAATATATATGATTTGTAATAATTACTGCAATATCATATTTTCTTGCAAGTCTTGAGAGAAGCCCCATTTGTTTTCCAAGCTCTCGATTTATTTCAGTTTGACTGCCGTCTTTTAATCTGTAAAGTGCAACAGCAGAATCAAGAACAACAAGTTCTATATTATTTGCACCGCTTTTTAAACTGGTTTCTATCTTTTGAAGGGCCTCATTTTGTTCCTTAAAAGTTGTGGGTTCCATAACGATTATGTTTCCTGCCAGTTTTTCAAAATCATCACCAGCTATTTGTCTTACTCTTTCAATGGATAACCCACCTTCCGTATCTATTAAAACTGCTTTTTTCCCATTTTTTGCACACTGCACCAGCATTTTGAGCACAATATTTGTTTTTCCAGATCCTGGAGGGCCGTAAAACTGAGTAATGCACCTTTTTTCAATTCCTCCTCCTATTACAGTATCAATAGAACATCCAATTGGTAATTTACTTCTATTTTTAACATTAGATAATGTTTTCAATATTTATACCTCTTAAGCCATAATCTTTAAAATTCAGTTAAATTAAGTAATTTTTCATTGATAGTCAGTTATTTTTATATGACCATCTTTGATTGTTCTAATAAAAATAATTTTGGTGGATCAATCTTTTTTAAATCAGGCTCTTATTACTTAAAATTCGCAAAATTTAAATATATTATTACATAAAAATATATTTTTAATAATTATTGAGTCTTTTTAGACATTCCTGTTTAATATAATGAGTAAATTTTGGTTGATATAATGGATTTTGATGAATTTAAATCAGAATTAAACGAATCAAATGTAGGGGACATGATAGGAACATTTAAAAAGATAGCAGATAATCCCCTGGCAAAGTATTTACTTCAAAGAACCTTAAATTACTGTCAAAAAGATGAATCAATAAGATTAGAGAATGCTTTAAATTTATATCTTGGAAAAAAAGAACATGCATGCTATAAATGTAGATTAATGTCTAAAATTATAGGTTATCTGGTTAAAAAGGGTGCAACAAGTTTTGGTACATCTGAAATTGAGCTTAAAGAAGTAATGGACGATGATTACTGGATTAAAGGATTAAGTAGTGTACTTAAAGGAATAGCTTTATTTGGTGTTCAAAAACCTTTTGTACCGGGAGCACCGTTTCAAATAGTCTGGAATATTACAAAAGCATGTAATATGCGCTGTATGCACTGTTATGAGGATGCAGGTAAAAAAGGAAAAAGTGAACTTTCTGCCTTAGAGGTTATAAATGGTTTAGATACCATGTCTAAAGCAGGTGTAACATCTATTGCATTTTCTGGAGGCGAACCATCGATTCATCCCCATATTCTTGATTTTATTTCTCACACTGAAAATAGTGGAATGTGTGCTGCTATGGCTACAAATGGTTATACACTTGCAGATAAAGCAAGATCAAAGGAATTTATAGATGCTGGTCTTGAATTCATTCAAATAAGTCTTGACGGGATTAATCCAGGGACTCATGATTCGTTTAGAGGGGTAAATGGAGCATGGGAGATGGCAATTGATTCAGTAAGGAATTTTGTTGATGAAGGAATTTTTGTTGAAGTAGCGACAACAGTCACAAAAAATAATGTTGATGAAATTCCTGAGATGATTGATTTTGTAAGAGATTTAGGTGCTAACTGGTTCATGCTGTATAATTTCATACCAACCGGGAAAGGATATGAAATAATGGACATGGATATTTCTCCTAAGGACAGATCAGATATTCTTGAAACAGCTTATTCTCAAAATGAAGGTAGCAGAATGCAAATTTTATCTACCTCTCCCCAGTATGCTGTGGTGGCTGAATCAATGCTTTCAAAGGATTCTAAAGTGATTCCAACTCATTTTTTTAATCCAGAATATGATAACCCTGCCTTAATGCAGCTTGCTGAATTTATTGGAGGATGTGGTGCCGGCAGATTTTACATGAGTGTAGAACCTAACGGGGATATGTATCCATGTGTATTTTTCCCGCATTATGAAGAGGTTAAATTAGGTAATTTGCTTGAAGATGATTTTGAAGATATATGGGCAGATAATGACGTCCTGCACGCATTAAGAAATAAAGACATCCTTAATGGACATTGTGGAGACTGTGATTCAAGAAATATTTGTGGCGGCTGCAGGGCAAGGGCGTATAATTATTTTGATGATATTTTAGCTCCAGATCCAGGCTGTATAAATAATAAAAAAGAATGGAATGAACTTAAAAATAAAATAGACGATCTTAACACTCGTGAAACCCATTATGGATGCTTGAAATTGAATATGGAGGCAAAAAAACATGAATAACATCGATGTTTTGTTGATCAATCCACTTGATCAGGGCCATGTAAAAACAGGGTTAGGTATTAAAATTCCTCCTTTAAATCTAATGTATCTTGCTGCTGCACTTGAAGAAAATTCAGTGTCTGTTAAAATAATCGATGATGACATGTATCAAATGGGATTTAAGAAAATAGCTGATTTAGCCTCAAAAATTGATCTTCGTGTCATGGGAGTTACCGCCACAACTGCAACAATAAAAAATGCATTAAAATATGTTAAAGCTATTAAACTGGCTTTACCTAACACTTTGACAGTTATAGGTGGGCCTCACCCTACTTTCATGCCATTTGAGACTTTAGAAACTGAAGATACATTAGATGTTGTTGTTATGGGCGAAGGCGAGAAAACTATGGTTGAAATCACCAATAAATATGAAAATAGTGAAAAAAAGGAGTTTAATGAGATTAAAGGGATATATTATAGGGGCAATGACAAAATTAAAGCAACAAAACCAAGACCCTTAATAGAAAACCTTGATGACCTGCCATTTCCAGCAAGGCATCTTATACCATTCAATGAATATAAAACATCTAAAAATCAGGCAGGGGGGATTATTACAAGTAGAGGATGTGTTTTCTCATGCAACTACTGTTCTTCTTCTTTAATTATGGGTAAAAAGTTTAGAAGTCGTAGCCCTGAAAACGTGGTTGATGAAATGGAGGAGCTTGTTTATAAATATGATGTTAGGGAAATAGCATTTCTGGATGACATATTCATGCTCAATAAACGAAGAGCCATGAAAATAGCGGATGAAATTCGAAGTAGAGGTCTTGATTTAAGTTTTGTAACTTCTTCAAGAGTTGATACAGTAAATCATGAGCTTTTGGAATGTCTGAAAAATGCAGGTATGAGTACTCTGTATTGTGGAGTTGAATCAGGCTCACAACGTGTTTTAGACCTTATGGGAAAAGGTATAACTTTAAAACAGGCTGAAGACGCCATTAATACTGCAAAAAAAGTTGATATTGATGTTTTAGGATCTTTTATTTTGGGTTTTCCTGGTGAATCATCCCAAGAAATGGATCAGACAATAGATTTTTCAATTAAACTTGACCCTGATTACAGTCAATTTTCAATATTAACTCCATTTCCTGGAACGCCAATATTTTACGAACTTAAACAAAAAGCACTTCTGGATACAGAAGATTGGAGTAAATACACAGTTTTGGATTCTGTTATAAACTATGAAAAGCTTGGATTAAGCAAGAAATTAGTTGAAAGGAAACTGGCTAAAGCTTACCTGAAATTTTATTTAAGACCAAAATATTTGATTAAACATAAAAATATGTTCAAAATTCTAATCGAAACTTTATTTAGAAGTTTTATTTTACCTAAAATAAGTGATGGAACTCCTGATGTCTGGTATAATTCTTTAAGGAAACAATGTTCCTGAATTTTATTCATTTTTTAAAAAGGAGGCTCTCCTGCTCCTTTTCTCACTATTTTGGGAGGGGAAACCGTCATGTCAATAACTGTAGATGGAATTCCATGCCTGCAGATTCCTGCATCAAGAATTAAATCAATCTGGTCACCTAACTGTTTTAAAACTCCCGCAACAGATTCTGGAACTGGTTTACCTGAAATATTGGCACTTGTTGTTGTTATGGGAAATTCTCTGGAAAGTTCCCTGCAAACCATATTATCTGGAATCCGTATTCCCACGGTCTTGCCTCCAGATGTTAAAATGGAAGGCACGTTCTCTTTTTTATTTAAAATAACGGTAAATGGGCCTGGAAAAATGTCAGAAATCAATCTCTTCAAATCTTTATTTAAATAAGCAATGTTTTCTATATCCTCTATTTTAGAAACACAAACAGATAAGGGTTTGTTTAATGACCGTTTTTTTATTGAAAAAACCTTTTGAACTGCTTCTAAATCAAATATGTTTGCTCCAATGCCATAAACTGTATCTGTAGGATATAAAACAGTTTTTCCTTCTTTAAGAGCATTAACTGCAGCTTTGATTTTATCTTTTGGGGGAGATTCAGAATTTATTTTTAGTTTCATTTTATCATTTTGAGTTTATTTTTAAATTAAGATGTTTGGTTATTTAAATATTGGTCTTGCATAATCTAAAATGATTTCTACATTGCCGGAATCAATATGTATCCACAATATATATCTTGATGGAAGTGCCATATGAATAAACATGCTTAATAAACTTCGGCCTCGCTTTAAAATCTATATTGATCCTGTTGCTCGGAAAATTCGCATTAATCCCAATGTTTTAACAATTATCGGATTTTTTACAGGTATTTTATCTGGTTACATGTTTGCAACGGGAAATTTACTGTACGGCGGTATTTTAATTGGCTTAAGTGGGTTTTTTGATGTTATTGATGGTGCTGTTGCACGAAATCATGGGTCTCATTCACAGTTTGGTTCAGTACTTGATTCAACAACTGACCGGTTGACTGATGCATTTATTATAATGGGAATTATAGTGGGAGGATTTGTAGTACCAGTTACAGGAATTTTAGCCATAATTGCTTCATTTAGCGTAAGCTATGTCCGGGCAAGAATGGAATTTGAAGGTGTAAAGGGCGATATTGGAATAGCTGAAAGGGCAGAAAGACTGGTTATAATAATGACTGGTGTTTTTTTAAGTTATTTTACAGGAATAAACACCATACTGGAATATGCAATCATTCTAATAGTTATTCTGGGATTTTTTACGAGTTTACAGAGAATGTATCATGCATGGAAACAGTTGAAATAATTAATTGATGATTAGTATCTTTAATTCATGGCTTACATTTTAGATAGAAAATAGAAGTTTGGAGGCTGTGTTATGGCCGGCGGTGAAAATACTGTGGAGCGTATTAATAAAGATATTGAACTATTTACGAAAAATATAAAAGAAATAGGGTCTATAGAACTGGATGGTAAAGAAAATGATATAATAGAGATGGCCAGTAGTTATTTTGAAGATACCAGATATTACCTTGAAAAAGAAGACTTTATAACTTCATTTGGATGTATAACATATGCGCACGGACTGCTTGATGCTGTTCGGCTTCTTCATAACCTTATTTAAAGTGATGAAAATGAACAGATTTTTTGGTAAGGAAACCGAAGTTGAAAAATATTCCAGGCTCCATGTCAGACTTGTTTATGAGTGTGCTCACAAACTCAAGGATGCAATGGCACACTTTTACAGTGGTGATTATGATTTAATGGACAGAGAAGTGGAAGAAATAAGTAGATATGAGCATGAAGCAGATGAAATACGGAGAAAAATGGAAGTACAGTTTTATCATGGCGCATTTTTGCCTTTTGACAGGGAAGATCGAATAGTTCTTGCAGAACTTGTAGATTCTGTTGCTGACGCTGCAGAGTCCTCTGCATATGCAATTTCTCTTGGAAGGATTGATTTCCCCTCACAATTCAAGGAAGACTTTACCGAGCTTGTTGATTCATCATGTGAAACGGTTTCGGTATTAAAAGAATCTATAGAGCTTTTAGAAAAAGATTTAAGTGAAGCATTGAATAAAGCACATGAAGTTGAGAAATTTGAAGAAAAAGGAGATGAAATAGAAAGACAAATAATCCGTAAACTCTATGATTCCTACAAGAAGAGCGAAATTGACCTTTTTACACTTATAGAGCTTAAAAATATCACACAAAAAATCGGAAACATTGCCGATCGTTCAGAAAACGCTTCTGATCGTATTCCTATTATCGTGGCCAAAAGAAAAGGCTGAAATTACAGTTATTTTCATGCAAATTAGAAAATATATTCTTAAAGAGGCAGCATATGATCTAAGATTTCTTCTAAACAGGGGTTACAGAAAAAAAGGTGCGTTAAACTTCGTTTCAAATAAATATCTTCTATCTGCGGATGAGAGAAATTATATGGTCCGGTGCGTATTTTCAGACTCAAAATCTATATTTAGAAGGAATAAAATTGTAGATATATCCCAAATTGAAGGCCGATCTATTTTAATAGATGGTTACAACGTATTAATCACTGTGGAAACTATTTTCCAGGAAGATTACAGCTCTATTATTTTATGTGATGATGGCATAATAAGAGATTTAAATGCTGTTTTTGGGAAATATAAGTTTAATCAGAAAACAAAAGATGTTTTAACTGATATTGTTAGTTTAATTAAAAAATATGGTCCTTCAGAAATTAAATTCTTTTTTGACCGGCAGGTTAGTTTCAGTGGTAAGCTTGCAAACCTCACTGAAGAAATAACTGGTTTTCAAGGACTTAAAGGGGAAGCTATCCTTTCAAAAATTGTAGATTTTGAAATTATTAAACTTTCAAGAGCAAAAAAGGGGATTGTGGCAACCAGCGATGGTGCTATAATTGACAAAGTGGATAGGATTGTGGATCTACCATTTCATTTTTTAGAAAAATCAAAAATTAGTGTTAGAAAAAGCTTTTAGCTTAAAAACAGAAATTATATAAACTGGTGTTTTTAGACCATTGATTTTATTAAAAATGAACACAAATAATAATGAAGTAAATATAATTATTATATTCGGGTGATATTATGGAACCAGAAAATGGATTATACACTGAAAAATTAGGAGAAGAGCTTAAAAATAGAATGGCATGGTTTAGAGAGGCTCTTCAAGATGAAACAAAAAAAGATGAGTTACACGAGAGTATACAGGGTTCTGAAATACTTGTAAGGCTTGAAATATTTCTCCCCTCAGATAATCCCCAAGAATTCGTTGATGGGCTTTATTTGTACATTGATAACAGTGGAAAAATTGTAGATGCCGATTATTATTTCCGGGATACCTGTAATGGAGCAGTAACCAGATTAGAGGATGATGATCTTCAAATTGTAAAGGATCTGTTTCAGGATGCATTTTCACTGGAAATAGAATAAAATTTGAAATTAAACTTATTTCCTTCTTTATGAAAAAGCAGGTATGTTTGGCTATTTTAAATTGAAAACATAACCTATAACTTAATATATAATAAAAATGTTTTTAATTTTTTTAAAACCAGCTATTGATATAAATTCTTAAAAATATATAGATTAATATAGAAAAAAGAACAAAAATATATCCCATCTGGGTTTTGTAAATGCTAAAAAAACATTGAAACTCATTAAATAATTTGCTGGAAGTTAACTTAATTTTGATCATATAAAATCCTGTTGATCAATGATTGAACCAGTATGGAGGATTACAATGCGTAGTTTTGAAAAGCTGACTTCTCTTAAGGATTATATTCCATTAAAAAGAAGAGAAACAGCAGGAAAAAACATAGGACTTCTTGTAGATGGTCCTAATATGTTAAGAAAGGAATTCAGCCTTAATCTTGACATTGTAAGGAAAATTATATCTGAATATGGAGATATGAGAGTTGGAAAAGTTTTGTTAAACCAGTATGCTTCAGATAAGCTTATCGAGGCAATTGTAAATCAGGGTTTTACTCCAGTAGTTGTCGCAGGAGATACTGATGTTTACATGGCTGTTGAGGCTATGGAATTGATTTATAATCATAATATTGATGTTATTGCTCTTATGACTCGTGATGCTGACTTTTTACCAATAATAAATAAGGCCAAAGAAAATGGAAAGGAAACAATTGTGATTGGTGCAGAACCTGGATTCAGTGCAGCGCTGCAGAACTCTGCTGACCATGCAATCATACTTAATCCAGAAAATGATAAAGGAAAATCCAAACATGGCACTGATTTGAGGGAAGAAAATGCTTATTAAGTCTTCTGTAGATGAGGTAAAAAAGAGGGAAAATTCACTGCGGATAATAAATTCTATTTTAAAAAAGTGGGGAAGAGAAGATTTTTATGATTTAACCGGTCTTGCTGGAGGATTTAAGCTAAGCAATGAAGATATGGATCTTCTTGAAACTTATGCGGGCCCTGCAATATTTGAAGATCAGCTTCAGGATGCTGGAAAAAAGCACCTGGGAGGAGAAAAGGTACTTGCTTTTAACCGCACTACTTCTGGAATACTTGCAACTATTTTAGCCCTTGTAGGGAAAAATGATGAAGTCATACATTACCTGCCAGAGCTACCATCACATCCTTCAATACCCCGAAGCCTGGAACTTGTAGGTGCATCTTACGTAGAATATGATAACATAGATGATTTTAAACTTCACGAGAACACCTCCCTTGTGATAATAACAGGTTCTACCATGGACCATCAAATAATTAAAGAAGAAGAATTTTCAAAAATTATAATACTTTCAAAATCCAGAGGAATCCCGGTGTTTGTTGATGATGCCTCAGGTGCAAGACTAAGGACAGTGCTTTTTAAACAGCCTCGCGCCATGGACATGGGTGCAGATATTGTAATAACCAGTACTGATAAGCTGATGGATGGACCAAGGGCAGGACTAATGTCTGGAAAGGAAGAATTAATAGATTTAATTAAATCTAAATCACAACAGTTTGGACTTGAAGCCCAGGCATCCACCATTGCTGGAATAATAAAAGCAGTGGATAATTTCAGTGAAGATAGAATGTTAGATGCATTTAAAAAAAAGCATGAAGTATTTAAAGATTTAAAAAAGAATATTCCAAGTATCAGGGAAACTCCAACTGGAATTATGTTATCTGCAGAAGATCTGATGGATGAATTAAGGAAAAAAGGTATAGAAACAGAAGTTACATCCAAAGATGTAGCATGTGTTTTTGCAGTTCTTCTACTTAGAAATTACCATATTTTAACAATACCTGCTGTAGGAATGCCTGGAGCATCTGCAACACTTCGAATAGACCTGGCATCAAAGGATGCCCAGCATGTGGATGCTGACTATATTGTTAAGGCTATGGTTGAAACATTTTCGCATCTTGAAGAAATTGTTAACTATGAGCTTGCATGCAGGACTCTTTTATTTGAAAATGGTCTGTAATTTTATATCGATTGATTTTTAAAAATTAGTGGTTTTTGAAGATGCAAATACGTAAAATTTTAATCAGGTGTTTAAAATTTCATGCTTGAAGAATGATCAACCTTTTCTAAGGTTGATAAAAATAGATGGATCTTATGGGGAAGGTGGAGGTGCCATTTTAAGAAATGCGGTAGCTCTTTCAGCTTTAACCTCAAAATCAATACATATAAATAATATACGTGCAAATAGGCCAAAATCAGGCTTAATGCCTCAGCATCTAAATGCTGTAAATGCAGTTGCACAATTATCCGGAGCTGAATGCAGTAAGCTAAATATAGGCTCTGATGAACTTATTTTTAAGCCAGGAAATATTGAAGGAGGCAAATTTGAAATTGATATAAAAACTGCTGGAAGCATTACCCTTGTTCTTCAAGCATTCATGATCCCGGCAGTATTTGCAGATTCTCCAGTTGAAATCATGATTAAAGGTGGAACTGATGTTAGATGGTCTCCTTCAGTTGATTATTTACAGAATATAACTTTAAAAATACTGAAAAAAATGGGATATACTGCAAAAATGGATATAATGAGTAGGGGCCATTATCCACGTGGCGGTGGCATTGTAGATGTTAAAATTAAACCTGCCCGAAAATTAAATCCTGTAAAACTTATTGATCTAAAGTTTGATAAAGTTAAGGGAATATCTCATGCAGTAAATCTACCAGAACATGTTGCAATCAGGCAGGCAGAAAGTGCAGAAAAAGTGCTTGAAGCCGGAGGAATTGAATCTGAAATTGAAATTGAACATTCTAATAATGCTTCAGGGCCTGGATCTGGAATTGTTCTTTGGAGTGACAATGATATTCCTGTTGGTGGAAGTTTTATTGGTGAGCGAGGCTTAAAAGCAGAAAAAGTTGGAAAAAAAGCTGCAGAAGAAATCCTATACCACATATCCAAAGGTGCAGCTTTAGATAAATACATGGGCGATCAGATTATCCCATATATTGCAATTGCAGGAGATTCAGAGGTTAAAACAGCAGAATTAACTCTTCACACTGTTACAAATATTTATGTTGCAGAATTGCTACTGGAGAAAAAGTTCAGTGTTAAAGGTCAAATTGGAGAAGTAACAACCATTATTATTGATTAAATGGAAAAAACCCCTAATTATTGTTATTTATGGAAATTAAGTTAAAAATACTTCATTTATCGCGCTAAATCAATTATCATTACCAGAAATGGATCAGAAGTTCATGATAAAAGTCAAAAATATTTAGTAATTAACCATATTAATCTTTAAATTCATTTAATCAATATCTAAACTATCAAGAAATTATATTAGTTCCCATCAAATTATTAATAAAAAAAATATGAAATTCAGCTTAATTTCATGTAATCTATTGAATACTCCTTAAAACTATCCACTATGCCAGAAGAGATACAAAATGAAGGAAAGATTGAGAAAATCTGGAATTGACATTAGTGGAGACGTGCCATGGGGGACGCACTTTTGCCAGTTCTTTCAAACTAAAGAAGACCTGATTGATATTCTTATTCCTTACTTTAAAGCAGGGCTTGAAAACAACGAATTCTGCATGTGGATTACAGCAGAACCACTCTTAGAAGACGAGGCAAAAAATGCACTGCAAAAGGCCATTCCAGATATCGATCGTAATTTGAAGCAAGGACAAATTGAAATCATTCCCTACAATGATTGGTACACTAAAGGAGGCAGTTTCGATTCAGATAGAGTTTTGAATGGCTGGATTGATAAATTAAATAACGCTCTTGAGAAAGGTTTTGATGGTTTAAGACTTTCTGGAAACACGTTCTGGCTTGAAAAAGAAGACTGGAACGATTTTATTGATTATGAAGAAGAGATAGATAGTGTTATCAGCAGATATAAGATGATGGCCCTTTGTACATATTCACTGGAAAAATGCACAGCAGCCGAGATTATTGATGTGGTTAATAATCATGAGTTTGCCCTTACAAAGCGTGAAGGAAAATGGGAATTAATTGAAAGTTCTGATAATAAACAGATAAAAGAAGCAGCTATTAGAGCCCAAAAGGATTGGGAGCAGACGTTCAATGCTGTACCTGATTTAATAGTGCTACTCGATGATAATCATAAAGTTATTCGTGCAAATAAATCTATGGCAGAGACTTTAGGCCTAACACCTGAAGAATGTGTTGGTTTAGAGTGCTATCGCGTAGTTCATGGGACAGATGAACCACCCTCTTTTTGCCCGCATAGTAAATTGCTTGAAGACGGATGCGAGCACATTGCAGAGGTTCATGAGGATATTTTAGGTGGTTATTTTATTGTCAGCACATCACCGTTTTATGATACAACAGGGAAACTTACAGGCAGTGTTCATGTTGCGCGTAATATTACTGAGCGTAAATATGCTGAAACAGAGAAAGAAGAGCTTCTTAAAGAATTACAGCAGTTTGCTGAAGAGTTAGAAGCTTCCAATGAAGAATTAATGAAAGCACGTGTTCATCTGGAAGAAAAGGTTAAAGAACGTACAAAGGAAGTTTATAATGAAAGGCAGCGATTATTTGATGTACTGGAAACGTTGCCTTTAATGATTTGTTTGTTGACGCCTGATTATCATGTGGCTTTTGCTAATCATGCTTTTCGTGAAATGTTTGGAGAGTCTCATGGTCGACGTTGCTATGAATATCGTTTTGGTAATAAAGAACCTTGTAAATTTTGCGAATCATTTAAGCCTTTGAAAACTGGTAAACCGCATTATTGGCAGGTTAAAATCCCAGATGGCAGTATACTTGACGTTTATGACTTCCCATTTACAGACATCGATGGTTCACCATTAATCCTTGAAATGGATATCGATGTTACCCAACAAAAGCAAGTTGAAAAAGAGCTTAAATTAGCAAGTTCATATAACCGTAGCTTGATTGATGCTAGTTTAGACCCTCTGGTTACAATTGGCCCTGACGGAAGAATAACCGATGTAAATACAGCCACAGAACAGATTACAGGATATTCTCGAGATGAATTGATTGGTACAGACTTTTTAAACTACTTTACAAACCCCCAAAAGGCTGAATCTGGATATCAAAGAGTGTTCAGGGAAGGTGAAGTTCGAGATTATTCACTTGAAATCAAGCACAAAAACGGACAATTAACTCCAGTTTTATACAATGCTTCAATTTATAAAGGTGAATCTGGAGAAGTTATTGGAGTTTTTGCAGCTGCACGTGATATAACAGAAATAAAACAGGCAGAAAATCAACTAAATAGAACAATAAATGAATTAAAACGTTCAAATAATGAATTGCAGACTTTTGCTTATATTACAAGTCATGACCTGCAGGAGCCGCTGCGCACCATTGCAAGTTTTGCCCAGTTACTGAAAATACGCTATAAAAACAGGCTTGATCCTGATGCTGACGAGTTCATCGACTTTGTAGTGGATGCTGCTAAACATATGAAAAAAATGATTCAGGGTTTACTTGATTATTCAAGAGTAAGCGCTCAAAGATATGAATTAAAACAGGTAAATAGTGAAAAAATCCTGAATACAGTTTTATCTAATCTTCAACCTACAATTGAAAAAAATAAGGCCCAGATTACCCATGATAAACTTCCACTGGTGACTGCTGATGAAACACAGTTCATTCAACTTTTCCAGAATCTCATTGGAAATGCCATCAAATTCAAAAAAGAAGATGTTCCACCAAAAATCCATATATCATGTAAAAAAGATGATGAAGGTAAATATATCTTCAGCGTGTCTGATAATGGTATTGGAATAGAACCTCAGTACCAGAACAGAATATTTGAAATTTTTAAACGCCTTCACACCATAGATGAATACAGAGGTGCTGGTATTGGTCTTGCAATCTCAAAAAGAATTGTAGAGTGTCATGGAGGCCGTATCTGGGTTGAATCAGAATTAGGGAAAGGTTCCATATTTTATTTTGTTCTACCCATTGATTATAGTATTTTTTAATGAAAACAAAAATTATATTTAAATATAAGGGGTTTAGCCTTATCCAAATTTAGTTGGTTGTAGCATGGTTATGAAAGCTTATTTTTTTGTATTTTTAATATCAGTTAGCGGGTTTTTGTAAAAGTGCAGTTTTATTTTTGTTTGTGGATGATTTAATTCAGAATTAAACCGATAAATTTAATACTAAGGAAGTATACGCTTCATATTTGTGATAAAATGAAATATCTGCTGATCTATGACCAAATAGGCTCCAGGTGGATGTTGTTGAGTGAAATACTTAAAATCTATCAAAATTCATAGAATTTTGATGTTGATGGCCTCTCCAAATGGTAAAAAATGGGGGGGGTTAAAATAATTTCGGACATCATAATTCGAAGAATTATGTTAACTCCCATCTATGTCCAGTTCTATGTTCAGTGGTGGTTCCTGGAACTCTAACCCACCTGGATCTCCATCTAAATTTCCATTTACCTCTGGATTTATACCAGGATCTGTACCATCTTTTAACCCATCTCATAACAGGTACGCTAACAGAGTAAGTGTAAGCTACCTGACGGTAAACATTATAGGTTTCACTGTACACTGAGGAGTTAGTTCCCCTGCCATCTTGAGCAAAGAACCTGAGAATGGTAGTTTTGACAAAGTTTAATGGTGCGGTGTATATTGCACTGGCATTTGTTGGTGTGGTTCCATTGGTTGTGTAGAAGATCTTTACAGGACTAAACCCTCCAGTTGATGTTAAGTTAACAGTCACATTGTTATAATAGTTACCTCCACGTGGACTGGCTGTGGCAGTTGGTGGAACAGCAATCTGGTAGGTTTCATTGTACACTGGAGAATATGTTCCTTTATTGTCCTGTGCGATGAATCTGAGAGTAGTAGTTGTATTGAAGAACAATGGCGCTGTATATTGTGTGCTGGTGTTTGCTGGTGTGCTTCCATCAGTTGTGTAGAAGATCTTTACAGGACTAAACCATCCAGTTGATGTTAAATTAACTGTTACGTTGTTGTAGTAGTTACCTCTGGTTAGACTGGCGGCGGCGGTTGGTGGTCCTCTCAAGCTGATGTGCATTATTTCAAAGATATTGGTGTTGTCCATCCTTCCGGAGACTCGTTCAGCCCCAGGACCAGTGGCCATAATCGGCACATCAACAGCGGTGTGATGATTACTGGTCCAGACACCACCGTGCGGATTTGGAAGATTATCCATATCCTTGATTGGAATTGCTCCTGCTGGCGGAAACTCGCCATATGGCCATTCCACGGCCATGCCACCACAATCGTGATCTGAGGTTACAATCACCAGGGTGTTGGGATTCTTTTTTTGAAAGTCCAGAGCAACCCGCACAGCTTCATCGAAAGCTATCGTATCATGTATAGTCCTCACCACGTCATTTGCATGGTTTGAATGGTCAATCCTGGCCCCTTCCACCATGAGGAAAAACCCATTCACGTCCTGGCTGAGGTATTCAATTGCTGCCCTTGTCTTGTTTACCAGGTGCGGTTCATTAGGGGATTTTCCCGCCCTGTCGTATTCATAAGCCATGTGGCTCGGGGCAAAAAGGCCGAGGATCTTTGTTCCATTTCTAAAAAGGGAGGTCATGTTAAGATTCATCAGCTCCTGGGCAGTTTGGATTACTTGATACCCTTGTCTTTGGGCATCATCGAGCAACCCGTCGTCAGCCATTGCTTCTGATTCGTTCAGCCCCTGTGCCATGAGTCTCGCCACTGTCCTGTGGGAGCCATTAACTGTATCATCAGTCCAGTACCTTGAGCCTCCACCCAACAATATATTGGGTTTGGATTCGTAGATATAATCGGTGGCGATATCATTCCAATTGTCCCTGTCTATGGTGCTGGCCCCAAAGGCAGCTGGAGTGGCATGGGTTATCTCGGACGTGGTCACAAGCCCGGTTGATTTTCCAAGGTCACGGGCAGCTATATCAAGGATACTCTTTAGTTCGGTTCCGTTTGGTAGCATAGCAATCACATCATTGTTGGTCTTCTGTCCGGTAGCTATGGCTGTTCCAGCCGCTGCTGAGTCGGTAACCAGACTGTTTAGGGAGTGGGTGGATACATATCCACTGTGCTCCAGTGTATCCATGGTCAGGTTTCCATTCGGCCCGACTTTATAAACCCTGGCGGCAGTTAATGTAGCATGGCTCATACCATCGCCGATGAGCAGGATTACGTTTCGTGGGGTAACATTTGAGCTATTTCCTGCTAATGGATGTATAGACGTTGAATTCACTGTTTGTATTGTCTGTTGGTCTCCTGTACCTCCTGCAAATACAGGACAAGCGCCAACCATTACTACTGTGGCCACTATTATTCCAATTATTCCAATAATGTATTTTGAATTCATATTTTTCACCTCTTTTTAATTTTTTTATGTGATCACATGATTTCTTAGTTCACATATAGCATCATATAGATCACATATAGCATAATATATAACAAATTCTATATAAAATTTATTAAATGGATAAAAGTAGAAATCTTTATTAACCGATCAAAACAAAACCTTTTTTTGATGGAGGATTTAAAAAAATAAATAATATATTAATATCTAAATATAATTAAATAATAATATGATTTGGGGTTATGGAATATCCAGTTATAAAGTCATTACTCCTGAATTTCTCTATCCATCATCCATAAATGTGTGCCAAATGCCAGTAAAAGAGAGTGGATATAAAACAAAATCTATTTTCAATTAGAACTTATGTCAAAATGTTCTTTTTAATTGATTCACATGTCTGCATTCTCCAGAAATGATCTTTCTAAGAGAACCATCCCTGAGCTCTAAAATTAATGCACCTTCTCTATTTACACCTACAGCTTCGCCCTTAACAATTTCAGTACCTTTTCTAATTTCTACGTTTCTTCCAATTGTTTTTGAGTATTTACGCCACTTTTGGAGTATTTTTTGAAAATTTCCATGGTTAAATTCGCTGTACATTTTCTCAAAGTTTTCAAGGAATTTTCTAACGAGCATCATACGGGATATTTCTTTTTCCAGTTCACTTTTAAGGGATGTTGCATCTTTTCTTAATTCAGGAGGTATTAATTCCAGATCAACATTAGCATCTATTCCAATTCCTGCAATAATATAATCGATGGAATCCTTTCCAGTGTTTATCTCGGTTAATATTCCACATACTTTTTTATCTTCTATTAAAATGTCGTTAGGCCATTTAATGCCTACGTCAAGCGGGTATTCTTCTTTAATGGTTTTTGCAGCCGCTACACCTGCTGTAAATGTTAATTGAGGAGCATTTAGGGGTAAAGCATCGGGTCTTAGAATTATAGACATCCATACTCCTCCAAGAGGCGAAATCCATGGCTTTCCACGCCTTCCTCTTCCTTTTTTTTGCATTTCAGCTATTACAACAACACCTTCTGGTGCACCAGCTTCTGCTAATCTCTTTGCAACCTGGTTTGTTGAATCAACTTCCCTGAAATAATGAATTTCTTTTCCAATATAACTCGTATTTAGAGCATCTTTGAGCTTGCGGGGTAATATCAGTGTTAATTCTTCTTTAAGCAGAACTTCATTTTTGGGTGAATATTCAATTGTATATCCTTCATCCAGCAGTGATTTAATGTGTTCATGCACACCTGACTCTGGAATTTCAAGCTGTGAAGAGATTTCATCAATAGGAATATATTTACCCTTTTTCTCATAAAGTGTTTCTAATACTTTATTTTTCATTTTAACACCTTTAATTATCTGGATTTTTTGAAATTAAATTTGTCATGTAACTATTCACAGCCGCAGAAACTGCTGCAACCTTTGGAGAAGGTTTAAATGTTGATCTAAGCCTTGCAGCTCTTTTTGCATCTGCTTTAATTACTTCTGCCATGTGTCCAATGATTTCCTCACGATGCTGGTCCACAAAGTGGGTGTGAAGCTTTCCCTCTCTAAAATGTTTACTGAGCATCATTGATTTGTGGAAAGGTATGGTGGTTTTAACTCCAAGGATAATGTATTCATTTAATGCTCTTCTCATACGGGCTATAGCTTCATCCCTGTTCATCCCATGTGTAATGAGCTTTGATATCATGGAATCATAGAATGGAGGTATGGTATAGTTCATGTAAACTCCACTGTCAACCCTTACCCCAATTCCTCCAGGTGAACGATAACCAGTTATTTTACCAGGATTTGGAGCAAAATCATTCAATGGATCTTCAGCATTTATCCGGCATTCTATAGCATGCCCTCTAACTGTAATGTCTTCCTGCATGCAGCAGATTTCTTCACCAGAAGCTATTTTAAGCTGCTGTTTTACGAGATCTATCCCTGTTACTACTTCTGTTATCGGATGCTCCACCTGAATACGTGTATTCATCTCGAGGAAGTAATAATCTCCATTTGAATACAAAAATTCCACTGTTCCAGCGTTTGTGTATCCTATAGAAGATGCAGCTCTAACTGCAGCCCCTCCCATTTCTTCACGAAGCTCTTCAGTCATAATAGGTGATGGGGATTCTTCAATCAGCTTTTGATGTCTTCGCTGGATGGAACATTCTCTGTCTGCAACGTGGACGGTGTTTCCATGCTCATCTGCAAGGATCTGGAATTCAATGTGCCTGGGCTCTTCAACATATTTTTCAATGTAGATAGTTGAATCTCCAAATGCAGAGGCTGCAACCGACTGCGTGGATTCGATGGCACGCACAAGTTCGTCTTCTTCGTAAACTGTACGCATTCCAATCCCTCCACCACCAGCAGATGCCTTTACAATGACTGGGTATCCTATGGATTCTGCAATATCAACTGCTTCGTCAAGCTCACTTATTCCTTTAGCAGTTCCTGGAACTACAGGTACTCCTGCAGATTGCATTAATTTTTTGGACTCAATTTTACTTCCCATAGCTTCTATAACAGATCCTTTAGGTCCAACCAATTTGATTCCATGTTTTTCACACTCTTCTCCAAGCCGGGCATTTTCGGCCAGGAACCCGTATCCTGGATGGATTGCTTCAGCACCGCACTTCTGTGCAGTATCAATTATTTTTTCAATGTTTAAATAGCTCTCTGATGGGCTTGACTTTCCTATATTATAAGCTTCATCTGCATATTTTGCAAAAAGTGAGTTTTTATCAGCATCTGAATATACGGCAACACTTGAAACCCCCAGTTCTTTACATGCTCTCATGACTCTTATTGCAATTTCACCACGATTAGCAATCAGGATTTTGTTAAACATAACTATCGCCTCTAAAATTTGTAGAAGTTTAAAATGATTTGAATACTGTGAATTGATTTATTCTAATTATAGAATGACTCATTATCATTATATTGATTTTATATTAATTTATCTTTGATCATATTATATTTACAAAAATAAGTGCAATGATCAAAAGATAGGATGCTAATCGATGAGTAAAAAACCAAAAATTACCAAAAAAAGACATATTGAGATGATACTCCAGCAGATACCTCCTTATAAATCTCCAAAAGTTCATCTGGAACAGTATACGACACCTTCAAACATAGCTGCTGATCTTCTGTGGAATGCCCATTTTCTTGGGGATATAAAAGGTAAAAAAGTTGTTGATTTAGGCTGCGGTACTGGTATATTTACGATTGGGGCAGCTATACTTGGGGCAAAGGAGGTTATTGGGGTTGATGCCGATCCAGAGGCAATAGGGATTGCAAGGGTGCAGGCATCAAAAACTGGTGTTGATAATACAACAGAATTCATTTTGGAAGATGTTCAGAATTTTACTCAAAATGCAGATACAGTTATTCAAAATCCTCCGTTTGGGGCACAGAAAGCAAAAAGAAAAGAAGCAGATAGAATTTTTATGAAAAAAGCCATTGAAATCGCTCCAGTTGTATACTCATTCCATATGGCGGAAACAGAGGAATTTGTGGAGAAATTTTTTAATTCATTGGGCGGCCAGGTAACTTATAAATTTTATTATAGTTTCCCTATACTTCGTATTTATCATTTTCATGAAAAGGAGAAAATAAACATTGATGTGGTTGTACTGCGGATTCAAAGGACTAAGAAAATAAAATAAAAAGTTTAAATTACCATATTTTTATATATAAATAAATCCAAATAATAAACCAATATTTAATATACAAAATATTAAATAACAGTAAATCATAAATCATAATAAAAAATTAGGGTTGAATCAGGAGTATATCTTTAGTATTTATATACAACTTCTACTAAATCTAAAAAGGTTGTACACTACATATATAAAAGATAGAAAACAGATAGTGGAAAATGGAACAAAAACATTTATCCATTTTTATACCTGCCTCAATAACTGCTGAGACCAATGATTTAAAAATAAAAACTTACAAGGTAGGTTCAATTGGTAGATCTGCAGCAATATTCAGGGCTGACCAGATTGTTGTTTATAATGATAATTCAGATAGGAAAGAGGTAAAGTTTATTAGTGATGTTCTCACTTATATGAATACCCCTCAATACCTTCGTAAAAAGGTATTTCCAATCTCAAGGGAATTAAGAAACGTGGGAATTCTTCCACCACTTAGAACTCCCCATCATCCTACAGATGAACCAAAAGTAGGTGATTATAGACAGGGATTCACCATAAAAAGGACAAAGAAAGGTACAATAGTTGATATCGGAGCGGATAGGCCTGCACTTTGCCCGGAAAAACTCAGCATAAATAAGGTATTCAGCTTCCGTGTTACGAAGCTATCAAAAAAAGACATATTAATAGAACCAGATAAACCCGACTTTTACTGGGGTTACAAGGTTTTATCTACTTATAAGGATTTGTATGAAAGCATACAGGAAGTTAAACCAGACGTTGTTATTGGTACTTCCAGATGTGCAGAGCCCATCACTTCTATTTTAGATGAAGTAAAACACAGGATAAAAGATGCCAGACATCTGGCTATTTTGTTTGGTGGTCCTTATTCAGGCTTGCATGAACTTATTCAGGGCCGAAAAAATATAATGGATCTTGAAGTCAATACAGTCCCCTCACAGGGAACTAAGACTATAAGAACAGAAGAAGCTGTTTTAATAACTTTATCTGCATTTAATCTACTTTTAGATTAAATAACCTGGAAAAACTGAAAAATTGTAAAGCAACCTTTTAAAAAAGGTTGATCAAAACTTTTGATGGAAAAATTGTAAGTAAGGAGGTAAATTAGAATGACCAGACATCACCAACCACGAAAAGGATCAGTTGCATTTTCTCCTCGAAAGAGGGCATCAAAGCAATCTCCCAGGATTAAATCCTGGCCTCAAGTCGATAAAACGGGGTTACTTGGCTTTGCAGGGTATAAAGTGGGAATGACTCATGTTAAATTGACTGACAACAGGAAAAACTCCCCAACTGAAGGGATGGAGATTTCAACTCCAGTAACCATACTTGAAGTTCCCCCTGTTACTGTAATGGGCATAAGAGCATATACAAAAACCACCAGTGGTCTAAAAACCATGATGGATGTTATGGCCAGTGAATTAAGCAAAGAGCTTTTTAGAAAAATACCACTACCTGAAGAATATGATACTGATTCTAAACTATCTGAATTAAATGAAAATATTGATGATATTTTTGATATCCGCGTTTTAATACACACCAACCCTAAGAATGCCAGCGTTCCTAAAAAGAAACCAGAAATAATAGAGTGCGGTCTTGGGGGTGCTACAGTTTCTGAAAAGCTTGAATACGCTACAAACATTCTTGGAACTGAAATAAATGTAGATGACGTTTTTTCTGATGGAGAACACATTGATTCTGTAGCTATCACCAAAGGAAAAGGATTTCAGGGCCCTGTTAAACGATGGGGGGTTAGAATACAATACGGAAAAGCTGCAAGAAGTAGTAAAGGAAGACATGTTGGTTCATTAGGTCCATGGTCACCAGAGCGAACAATGTGGACAGTTCCACAGGCTGGACAGATGGGATATCACAAAAGAACAGAATACAACAAAAAAATTCTTAAAATAGGGAACGCTTCTGAAGCAGATTCTGTAAATCCTGATGGAGGGTTCGTTAAATACGGTCTTGTTAAAAACAACTTTGTAGTGGTGAAAGGATCACTACCGGGTCCAACAAAAAGGCTTGTAATTTTAAGAAAAGCGATGAGACCTCACAGAAAGCATGACGACGCACCAGAAATATCACACATCTCAACTGCTTCAAAACAGGGAGTTTAAGGCTTAAATTCAATTTTATGTTCGAATAATAAAAGAGGGATATTGGATGAAAAAGATCAAAGTTTATTCACTGGAAGGAGAAGTCATTGATGAAATTAGACTTCCTGAAATTTTCAATGAAGAGTACAGACCAGATATCATTAAAAGAGCAGTAATCTCATCACAAACCGCAAGAATTCAACCATGGGGTACTGATCCTATGGCTGGGAAAAGAACAACTGCTGAATCTTATGGTTCTGGCCGTGGTGCAGCTATGGTGCCTCGTGTTAAAGGGAGCAGACATCCAGCAGGTTCAAAAGCAGCTTTTGTACCTCAAGCTGTAGGTGGTAGAAGAGCACACCCTCCGAGGGCTCAAAGGATTATTCATGAGAAAATTAACAGGAAAGAAAGGAGATTAGCCATCAGATCAGCAATAGCTGCCACTACAAATCCAGAACTCGTAGAAAGCAGAGGGCACAGAGTTGAAAATGTGCCTCAGATTCCATTTGTAGTTGATGATGAACTGGCTAAAGTTAAAAGTACCAGAGAAACAAGGGAAATATTCAAAAATCTTGGAATAATGGATGATATAGTCAGGGCTAAAACAGGTAAGAAAATAAGAGCTGGAAAAGGTAAAATGAGGGGCCGAAAATACAAAGTGCCAAAAGGACCCCTAATAGTTGTGGGAGAAGACAAAGGTATAAGTCTCGGTGCAAGAAACCACCCTGGTGTTGATATTGTTTCAGCTGAAAACCTGAACGCTGAACTTTTAGCTCCAGGGACTCATGCAGGAAGATTAACAATATACACAAAATCTGCCATTTTAAAGTTAGGCGAATTATTCCAGTAAAAAAAGGACGTGTGAATATGGATCCTTATTCAATAATTAAAAGACCACACTTAACAGAAAAAACCATGAATGCAATTGACCAGAAAAACGAGCTGACATTTGTAGTTCAAAGAACAGCAGATAAGTCTCAAATTAGGAATGCATTCGAAGATCTTTACGCTGTTAAAGTGAAAAAGATAAACACTCAGGTCACTTCAAAAGGCTTAAAATTAGCCTACATAAAGCTGGCTGCAGAGCACAGCGCAGAGGATATAGCAGTTAAAATGGGAGTATTCTAATACTCGTATTCAATCTAATTTATCCGCAAAGGCCGAATGGTCATGTATGGAGGAATATTAAATGGGAAAACGTTTAAAATCACAGAGAATGGGAAGGGGAACTCCAACCTATAGGAGCGCATCCCACAGATTCAAAGGAAAGATCGAATACCGATCATATGACAGTATAGAAAAAGAAGGCAGCTTAAAAGGAAAAGTTGCAGATATTATTCATGATCCTGGAAGAAGTGCACCGGTTGTGCTGGTGAAATTTGAAAATGGTGAAAAAAAACTGGTTTTAGCTCCAGAAAGCATCCAGATAAATGATGATATAGAATTTGGATATGGAGCACCGATAAAACCTGGAAATGCATTACCGCTTGCTCGTATTCCTGAAGGTACGCCTGTATATAATCTTGAAAAAAATCCAGGGGATGGCGGAAAATTCGTCAAATCATCTGGAACTTACGCTTCTTTAATAACTCATGATGTAGGAAAAGCAATTGTTGAATTACCGTCTGGAGAACTAAAAGCATTCGATCCTGCCTGCAGGGCAACTGTTGGGGTGGTTGCTGGGGGCGGAAGAAAGGAAAAACCATTCCTTAAAGCAGGAAACAGATTCTACGCCTTAAACGCGAAAGGTAAAAAGAATGTCAGTGTTAGAGGGGTGGCAATGAATGCAGTAGATCACCCACACGGCGGTGGAAACAGACAGCATCCAGGAAGGCCAACCACAGTTTCAAAACACACCCCGCCTGGAAGAAAAGTCGGTTCAATTGCTGCAAGAAGAACAGGAAAGAGAAGGTAATTAAGATATTAAAAAAGGGATAATTAAAAGAGTTTAAATAAGGAGGCGACTAATTGGCTAGAAAAGAATTTATGTATCGCGGTTATACGCTAGGAGAGTTACAACAAATGCCTTTGGATAATGTTATACAGCTATTTCCATCAAGGCAGAGAAGGTCATTAAAAAGAGGTTTTCTCCCAAGACAGAAAAAAGTGCTTGAGAAAATCAGAAAACTTAAAAAGGATGGAAATAAGGGCGGAAGACCAAAAGCAATTAAAACTCACTGTAGAGACATGATTGTACTTCCAGAAATGGTTGGAGTAACCTTTGGAATTTATAATGGAAAAGAATTCACAGAAGTGACCATACAACCTGAAATGATCGGATGTTACTTTGGAGAATTCGCACCTACAAGAAAGCGAGTAGAACACGGAGATCCGGGGATGGGTGCTACAAGGTCATCTATGTTCGTACCTCTTAAATAAGGAGAGAATACAATGGCAAAAATTAACTACGCTTTTACAGATGAGGGAAAAACAGCTAAAGCTCTTGGGAGATCCCTGAAGATCTCTCCAAAACACGCTGTTGAGATATGTAACAGGATAAGAGGAATGAAGGTAGAAAATGCCAGAAATTACCTTGAAGACGTAATTGAAATGAAAAAGGCAGTCCCCTTTAAAAGACATAACAAAAAGGTAGGTCACAGAAGAGGTTTAGGAGGATGGCCAACTGGCAGATACCCGGTAAAAGCAGCATCCCATATCCTTGATGTTCTTAAAAACGCCGAAGCTAACGCTGAATACAAAGGAATTGATAGCGAAAATCTCAAGATAATACACATATCAAGTCACAGAGGATACGTTATAAGGGGATGGACTCCCAGAGCATTTGGAAGAGCAAGTCCATTTAATACACCGACTACCCATATACAGATAGTTCTGGGGGAGGCATAGATTAGATGATTGAAAAAGATTTTGTTACAGAAGGGCTTAAAAGGACAAGGATTGATGAATACCTTGAAAATGAACTTGAAAGAGCAGGTTACGGTGGAATGGAAATTCAATTAACTCCTCTGGGTACTATGATTGTTGTCTATGCAGAACGTCCAGGAATGGTTATAGGGAGAGGTGGAAAAACTGTCCGTAACATCACCCAAACCCTGAAAACAAGCTATGGGTTAGAAAACCCGCAGGTAGAAGTTAAAGAAGTTGACGTTCCTGAACTAAACCCTAAAATAATGGCTCATAAGATTGCGGCAATGCTGCAGCGTGGAATGCATTTTAGAAGAGTGGCATACACTGCACTTAGAAGAATAATGGGTGCCGGAGCACAGGGTGTTGAAGTTACAATATCTGGTAAAATAAGGGGTGCAAGGTCTGCAACCGCTAAATTCAATGATGGGTACATCAAAAAATGTGGTGAACCATCTACAAGATATGTAAAGGAAGGATTTGCAACAGTTCAATTAAAACCTGGAGTTTTAGGAATATATGTTAGAATCATGCCTCCAGGAATGGTTTTACCTGATAAAGTAGATATATTAAAGGTTGCAGTTGAAGAAAGTGAAGCTGATGCAATTTCTAAAACTTTGGAAGTAGAAGAAGTGGAAGAGGTTCAGGATCAAGAAATTGAGGACACAGAAATCACCGAAATAGTCGAGGAAATCGAAGAAGAAGGTGAAGAGGATTCCATCACTGAAAAGTTAGAAGAAACAGCTGAGGAAGTAAAAGAAGCCGAAGAACCTGCCAAAGAGCCAGAAGAGATCACTGAAGAATCCGAAGAAGCTCAAAAAACAGAAAAGCCAGAATAATAGATGCATAAATATAAAAGGATGGAATAACATGGTAATATTAAGGAGCAAAGAAATACGTGAAATGGAAATTACAGACATCCAGAAGAAACTGGATGAACTTAAAGCAGAACATGCTAAAAATATTTCAAAAAGTTCTGCAGCAGGAGTTTACGAAAATCCTGGGCAAATCAAGGAACTTAAAAGAACAATTGCACGTGTCCTTACCATAATGAACGAAAAACAGAGGGAGAAATAAAATAAATGAAAGTCTGTGAGATATGCGGTCTTCCAGAAGAACTTTGCGTCTGTGAGGAAATTGCTCGTGAAATACAGAAAGTCAAAGTATACACAGTTAGAAGACGATTTGGAAAGCTTATGACTATAGTGGAAGGTATAGATGAGCATGATATTGATATAAGGGAACTTACAAAAGAACTAAAGAATAAATGCGCCTGTGGAGGGACAGCTAAAAAAGGTCAGATCGAACTTCAAGGGGATCATAAACGGAAGGTCAAACAGGTTCTGGCCAATATGGGCTTTTCTTCAGATACAATAGAAATAAGATAAAAAGATGCTTCCAGAGATATCGCAGAGTCTAAAATAATAGACTGCATAAGTAAGTAGACAGGACTTTCAAAAGAAATGATAACTCCAAAAAATATATTCCGTCATGAGCTTGTGGGACTTCCAGTTAAGGTTGTAGACAGCACTCATGAAGGATTCATTGGAATAAAGGGAAAAGTTGTAAATGAAACTAAAAACACCCTCCTGATTCAAGAGGGAGATGAAGCCGAAAAGCTGGTTCCCAAAGGAGATGCAACTTTTCATTTTAATTTGCCTGACGGCACTGTAATTGAAATCGAGGGTAAGATTATCATTGCTCGCCCTGAAGATAGGATAAAAAAGAAATTCAGGAAATATTGGTGATAACATGGTAGGTATTGACGTTCCAGAACCTAAAGAAAGATGTGAAGATCCTAACTGTCCTTTTCATGGGACTCTCCGAGTTCGAGGCCAGATATTAGAAGGAATAGTTACAAGCAACAAAGCTGAAAGGACTATCACAGTAGAGAGAAGTTTTTACAAGTTCATACGCAAATACGAAAGATATGAAAAAAGAAAATCAAAAATAAAAGCACATAAGCCCGACTGTATTCGGGTTAACGCCGGTGATGCAGTGAAAATTGCAGAGTGCAGACCTTTAAGTAAAACAAAACAGTTTGTGGTCATAGAAGTTAAAGGAGATAGATAAGATGAAAGCTATCACTTCAAACGTAACAAGAGTTTTACCTATAGGTGCCAGACTCCACTGTATCGACAATACTGGTGCAAGAGAAGTTGAAATTGTGTCTGTTAAAGGATACAAAGGTGTAAGAAGAAGACTTGCAACAGCAGGAGTCGGCGACATGATCATAGTTTCTGTTAAGAAAGGGACTGTAGATATGAGAAAAGAAATCATGACTGCAGTGGTTGTAAGACAGAAAAAAGAATACAGAAGGGCAGACGGCTTAAGGGTTAAGTTTGAAGATAATGCAGCAGTTATAGTAAGTCCAGAAGGTACTCTTAAGGGTTCTGAAATAAGAGGTCCGGTTGCTAAGGAAGCAGCTGAAAGATGGCCCAGTGTTGGAAGTGCTGCAAGCACAATAGTTTAATATGGTGATAAAATGTCAAAACAACCAAGAAAACAGAGAAAACTTCTTCATAACGCACCATTACATGTACGACATAAATTAATGAGCGTTGCTTTAAGTAAGGAGCTCAAAGATCAATACAAAAGAAGATCAATCCCTGTTAAAAAAGGCGATACAGTGCAAGTAATGAGGGGCGATTTTAAAGACCACGAAGGAAAAGTGGAAAGGGTAGACCTTAAAAACTACAGGGTCTTTGTAGAAGGTGCCTCAGTACAAAAACCAGATGGAAATATGGTTTACCATTCCATGCATCCATCCAAGCTTGTTATAGTGGAACTGGATCTGGATGATGAGGAAAGAAACGAAATAATGGAGAGAGGATAATATGGCAAAGATGGGATCAAGAAAACATCTCAAACGATATAAAGCACCAAAACACTGGCCTATCCATCCGAAAGAAAATAAATGGACTGTTAAACCAAATGCAGGTCCTCATGCTATAGAAGAATCAATACCATTGCTGATTGTAGTTCGTGATATTTTAGGAGTTGCTGATAACTCCAGAGAAGCAAAAAGAATTATAAACAACGGAGACATCCTTGTCGATGGTAGAATCAGAAAAGACTACAAATACCCTGTTGGCTTCATGGATGTAATCGAAATACCCAAAACAGAAAGTGTTTACAGAGTCCTTCCCGATGAAAAAGGTAGATTAATACTTCACCCCATACCTGAAGAAAACAGGGAATTCAAACTCTGTAAAATCACAGATAAAACCACAATAAAAGGTGGTAAAACTCAACTTAACCTTCATGACGGTAGATGTCATCTTGATGATGAATACAAAGTGGGAGATGTAATTATTCTTAAAATTCCAGACCAGGAAATCGATGATGTAATAAGCTTTGAAGAAGGTACAATTGGCCTTATAACTGGTGGAAAGCACACCGGTGAAATAGGCAGGATTAAAAAAATTAACATAACCAGATCATCCATGCCCAACACTGCCCAAATGGAAACTGAAGATAAAAAAACATTCCTTACTTTAAAAGACTATGTTTTTGTAATAGGTAAAGAAGAACCAGTAATCACACTTCCTGGAGGTAAATAGATGAATCCGATGGAAGAAGTTAAAATCGCAAAGGCAACAGTTAACATAGGTGTTGGTGAAGGTGGAGAAAGACTTGCAAGGGCTGAAAAGCTGCTTGAAAGTATAACCGGCCAGCAACCTGTGCGTACATATTCTAAAGTAACAAACCCTGAGTTTGGCATAAGAAAAGGGCAGCCTATAGCATGTAAAGTTACATTAAGGGGAGAAAAAGCAGATAAAGCCGTTAAAATGATACTTGATGGTATTGAAAACAGGTTAAAATCAAGACAGTTTGATGCCCAGGGTAATGTCTCATTTGGAATAAATGAACATATAGACATTCCAGGAATGCGTTATGACCCAGATATCGGCATATTTGGAATGAACATTTCCATAACCTTCGAAAAACCAGGTTACAGGATAAAAAAAAGGAAAATAATGCGGAAAAAAATTCCAGTTAAACATACCGTAACTCCAGAAGAAACCATGGAGTATATGAAGGAAAATTTCCAGGTTAAGATAAAATAGGTCAAGGTGATAATTTGACAAGAAAATATGGAAAAGCATCAAGGGAATGCAGGAGATGCGGCGATCACTCTGCGCTCGTTAGAAGATACGGGCTTAATTTATGCAGGCAATGCTTCAGAGAACTTGCACATAAAATAGGATTTAAAAAATACAATTAAGAGGTGTTATCAGTGCTTATGGATCCTCTAGCAAATGCGCTTACCAACATGAGAAACAATGAAATACAGGGAAATAAAAGATGTAAAATTTCACCTGCATCCAAAATGATTGGACGTGTTTTAAGAACAATGCAAAAGGAAGGATACATCGGTGAATTTGAATTCATCGATGATAACAAGGCTGGACAGTTCATAGTGGAACTTGAAGGAAATATTAACAAATGCGGTGTTATAAAGCCAAGACACGCAGTAAAAAAAGATGAATTTGAAAAATTCGAAAAGAGGTATCTGCCATCTAAAAACTTCGGGATCATGATATTAACCACACCAGAGGGAATCATGACACACAAAGAAGCAAAAGATAATGGAATCGGTGGCAGGCTTCTGGCATACATTTATTAAGGTGATAAAATGGTTGAAGCAGCAGTCCTTAGAGAGGAAATACCTATTCCTGAAGGTATAGATGTCAGTATTGATGGCGGAATAACTGTAAAGGGATCAAAGGGAGAGCTCAAAAGGAAATTTAACTATCCAGCTATTACCATAAAAAAGGAAGATAGCAATGTAGTATTGAAGGCTAATTTTCCTAAAAAGAAAGATAAAGCAATGCTTGGAACTATAAAATCTCACATTAATAACATGATTACAGGATTAACAGAGGGATTTACTTACAACATGAAAATAGTTTACGCTCACTTCCCTATGACTGTAAAAGTTAGCGGGGACAAAGTTACCATAGAAAATTTCCTTGGTGAAAGATATCCACGTACAGCAAAGATAGTTGGAAGCGCTAAAGTTCAGGTAAAAGGTGATGAAGTAGTAGTCACTGGCATAAACAAGGAAGATGTTGGTCAAACAATGGCCAACCTGGAACAGGCCACCAAAATAAAGGGAAGAGATCCAAGGGTATTCCAGGACGGAATATACCTTGTAAGCCGGGAATAAGGCGGTGAAAAGATGAAAAAACCAAATTTCAAAAGACAGGAATGGTTTAGATACAAGAAGCTTGGAGAAAAATGGAGGAAGGCAAGAGGAAAAACCAGTAAAACCAGAAGATACGAAAAAGGAAAACCGGCCATGCCTTCAATTGGTTACAGGTCTCCAAAAGCTACAAGAGGGCTTCACCCATCTGGATTTCAGGATGTACTTATTTGCAGTATCATGGAACTTGAAAAACTTGATCCAGCAACACAGGCAGGTAGAATAAGTGCTACAATTGGAAAAAGGAAAAAGGAAGTAATGCTCACAAAAGCAAAAGAATTAGGAATCAAGATCCTAAACAGAGGGATTTAAGTATTCAATGCAGGGTGCTTAAAGTCAAACCTTTAAGATTTGCAACATCTGTTGCGTTAATATCATATAAAAATCCGTCCTGGATTTTTATGTTTTGATCCACCTTTTAGAAAAAGGTGGAAAGGAGGTTTCTCAATGAATCTTACTACTCAAAAAAGATTGGCTGCAGATATACTCAAAGTCGGGGAAAACAGGGTATGGATAGATCCTGAAAAAACAGAGGAAGTATCAAAAGCCATAACTCGAGAAAATGTAAAACAATTAATAAATAGCAGAGCCATAATGGCAAAGCCCCAGAAAGGCATAAGCAGTTACAGGTCAAAGAAAATAGCTGCACAGAAGAAAAAAGGAAGAAGAAAAGGTCATGGTAGTATAAAAGGGGCTAAAGGAGCTAGAAACCCTAAGAAAGAAAAATGGATGACTACCATAAGAGCTTTAAGAACTGATCTTAAATATATGAGAGAAAATAGGGAAATTAACAGAACTACCTACAGAAAGCTCTATAAGATGGCAAAGGGCGGTGCTTTTAGAAGCAAATCTTACATGAAAACCTACGCCAGGGATCATGATCTACTCAGGTAGATAAGGAGGAATTTAATTGGCACACGGATCAAGATACAAGGTAGCATTTAAAAGAAGGAATGAAGGTAAAACAAATTATGGGGCTAGAATTAAACTCATTGAATTAGATAAGGCAAGAATGGTCGTAAGAATTACTAATAATCATGTAATTGCCCAAATTATGAAAGTAGCCCCAGAAGGTGACGATACTATAATTTCAGCACATTCTAATGAACTTAAAAATAGGGGATGGCTTGGATCTACTAAAAACATTTCTGCAGCATATCTTACCGGATTTTTATGTGGTAGGAAAGCAGTAGCTGAAGGTGTAAGTGAAGCTGTTTTAGATATAGGTTTAAAATCACCGACTAAAGGTACTAAAGTCTTTGCTGCACTAAAAGGAGCAGTAGACTCTGGCCTTCACATTCCTCATGGTGAATCAGTTTTGCCTGATGATAGTAGACTAAGAGGGGAACACATAGCACAGTATGCAGAATCATTAAGCGAAGAAGAGCTTAAACAGAAATTTGGAGCGTATCTAAAAAAAGGGTTATCTCCAAAAGATCTTCCAGACCATTTCGAGAAAATCAGACAAAAACTATAAAACTAAGGAGGTATCATGATGAATTTTAACATGGAAGAATGGGAACCTAAAACTAATCTGGGACACATGGTTAAGGAAGGAACTATAACTGACATTGATGAGATATTTGAAAAAGGCCTTCCAATCATGGAACTGGAAATAGTTGATGCCCTGCTCCCGGATTTAGAAGAAGAAGTAATGGATGTAAACCTCGTGCAGAGAATGCATAAGTCAGGTAGAAAAGTCAACTTCAGAGTAATCGTCTCAGTTGGGAACAAAAATGGATATGTAGGGCTTGGACAGGGAAAAGCAAAAGAAGTAGGTCCTGCAATAAGAAAAGCTGTTGACGATGCTAAATATAATATAATTAAAGTTAGAAGGGGTTGCGGTGACTGGGGATGTGTCTGTGGGAGAGAACACACAGTACCATTTAAGGTATCAGGTAAAAGCGGAAGTGTAAGGGCTACCTTAATCCCTGCACCTGGTGGAGTAGGCCTCGCAGTAGGAGATGTGGGAAAAACAATACTCAAACTTGCTGGAATTGATGATGTATGGTCAAATACCATGGGACAGACCCAAACAACCATTAACTTTGCAAGCGCAGTCTTTGATGCCTTAAAGAATTTAAGCAAAGTTAAAGCCAGTAAATCAGACCTCAAAAATCTTGGAGTAGTATAATCAGGTGATAATATGATTGCAGCAATAAGGGTAAGAGGTAGAACAGGGATTAAAAAGGATATCTCTGATACACTGGACATGTTAAGACTTACCAGGATTAATCATGCAGTTTTAATCGAAAAAAATCCAAGTTATAAGGGAATGCTTCAAAAAGCTAAAGATTACATTACATGGGGAGAAGTTGACCAGGAAACAGTTTCAAAGCTTTTATCTAAAAGAGGAAAGATAGCAGGAAACGTAAAACTCACTGAAGATTACTTAAAGGAAAATACTGATTTTTCCTCTGTAGAAGAACTTTCCAGGGCACTGCTGGATTCTGGAGCAAAACTTGAAGACATCGGAGTGAAATTAGTATTCAGACTTCACCCTCCAAGAAAAGGATATGAAGATATCAAAAAAACATTTAAAGAATCTGGAAGCCTGGGTTACAGGGGAGAAAAAATAAGTGATCTGATTAAAAGGATGATCTAATCTGGAGGATTCATAATGATAAGAAGAACACGAAAAATAAGGAAAATGCGAGGGTCAAGAACCGTTGGTGGCGGATGTTCTAAAAAACGAAGAGGGGCTGGACACAGAGGTGGAAGAGGAAATGCAGGTCTCCACAAAAGTAAATGGACATGGACAGTCAAATATGCTCCAGAACACTTTGGAAAATACGGATTTAAAAGACCACAAAGAAGCATTTTAAAATTTAATCCAGTAAACCTTGATTATCTTGACGAAAAATCTGAAGACCTGGTTAAACAGGGATTGGCTCAAAAGAAAGATAATGCAATTGAAATAGATGTAACAGATCTCGGATACAACAAAGTACTGGGAAAAGGTAGATTAAACAGACCTTTAATTATAAAATCACCAGAATTTTCAAGCTCAGCTACCCAGAAAATAGAGGAAGCTGGCGGGGAAGTAATAATTATTTAAGTATTCAAAGAAGGAGTGAATTTTTTTGCTTGAGAAGCTACAACCAATTTTTTCCTTACTTCCACAGGTCAGGTCACCCACTTACAGGATGCCTTTTAAGGAAAAGCTTAAATGGACCGGTATAATTTTAGTACTGTATTTTGTCCTTACTCAGGTTACCCTTTATGGTTTAAGCCCTGCTGCCATTGACCAGTTTGCACAGTTAAGGGCGGTGCTTGCAGGTGAATTTGGTTCAATAATTACACTGGGTATAGGACCAATAGTTACAGCATCAATTATACTCCAGCTTTTAGTCGGAGGAAAGATCATTAAACTGGATCTTTCAAGGCATGAGGATAAGGCAACGTTTCAGGGGACTCAAAAGCTCCTTGCTATTATATTCACTCTATTTCAAGCAGTGGTGCTTGTTTTAACTGGTGCGCTTGCTGCAATACCCGGATATGAATTAATTCTCATTACTCAGATAACCATAGGTGGAATCCTTATTATCTTTCTGGATGAGGTTGTATCTAAATGGGGATTTGGAAGTGGTGTGGGACTTTTCATTGTTGCAAGTGTTGCAAGTGAAATAATTGTAGGGGCATTCAACTTTCTTGAATCTCCAGTCACTCCCGGAGTACCTGCAGGAATAGTTCCAAAATTCATATACCTTTTAACAACAGGAGCTCCTGATTTCACCATCCTCATACCGGTACTTGCAACCATCATCGTTTTCCTGATAGTTGTATATGCAGAAAGTATGCGGGTTGAAATACCTCTTTCTTATGGAGGAGTAAAAGGAGCAAGAGGAAAATATCCATTGAAGTTCATTTATGCAAGTGCCATGCCGGTAATTTTAACCAGTGCACTGCTTTTAAATGTGCAGCTATTCGCCGCATTATTCCAGAAGTTCGGATTCCCAATTCTGGGAACAATTTCACAGGGTCAGGCTATAAGTGGAATTGCATATTATCTTACAACACCAACAAGCCTCAGTATACTTCTTACAGACCCTGTAAAAGTATTAATTTACGCTGTTGTGTTTATAGCAGCAAATGTGTTGTTTGCATGGTTGTGGGTGGAAATCAGTGGAATAGGGCCAAAACAGGTTTCAAAACAGCTTCATCAGATGGGAATGCAAATTCCTGGACAGAGAAGCAGTAGAGGACACTTCGAGAGGATTTTAAAGAGATACATTCCAGCTATTACTATTCTTGGTGGTGCTTTTGTTGGTCTTTTAGCACTTGGGGCAGACTTAACAGGAGCATTAGGTGGAGGTACTGGTGTGCTGCTTACTGTGGGTATAGTGTACAGGTTATATGAAGAAATAGCTAAAGAACAGATGATGGATATGCACCCAATGCTTCGGAAGTTTTTAGGTGATTAGAGGGAGATTAAAATGAAAATGGTTGTAATTACAGGAATTCCAGGATCAGGAAGTACAACAGTATTGAATAAAGTACTTGAAAGCATTGATTATGTCAATGTAAATTATGGGGACGTGATGATTAAAATTGCAAGAGAAGAAAGTATCGTAGAAGATAGGGATTCTTTAAGAAAATTATCTCCCCAGGTACAAAAAGAAATTCAAAAAAAAGCTGCAAAAAGTATAAGAGAGATGGCAGAGGAGAGTAATATAATTGTTGACACTCACTGCACAATTAAAACACCTGCTGGTTTTCTGCCTGGACTTCCAAAATGGGTACTTGAGGAGCTTCAACCAGATATGTTCATACTCATTGAAGCAGATAATGATGAAATCTTGATGAGAAGACTCAACGATAAAACAAGAATCAGAGACATGGAAAAAATCGGTGATATTGAACTTCATCAGGAAATGAACAGAGCAACAGCAATGTCATATGCTGTACTAACAGGTGCTACTGTAAAAATCATTAAAAACCATGATAATAGGCTTGAAGAGCCTGTAGAAGAGATGTTAAATACTTTAAAATAAATTTTAAGCTAAAGAGGAAACAAAATGGTACTTGAAGCATTATGGGGAGTGTTGAATACAGCTTTAAATCCCTTTATACAGTATTTGGGTCCGATTCTTTCTATAGTTATAATAGCTATTGTGATATCACTTGTAACAAGTACAGCTCAAAAGCTCCTTGTAGATCAAGACAGGCTCATTTACCTTCAAAAGGAAATGAAAGAATTTCAGCAGGAGATGATGGAAGCTAGAAAAACAAATGATCCAAAAGCTTTAGATAGGGTTCAAAAGAAGCAAATGGAATTTATAAACCTCCAGAAAGAAATGATGACCATGTCATTTAAACCAATGATAGTTACAATGCTTCCTATACTTATAATATTCTGGTGGATATCACAAAATCCATTGTTGAACAGGGTTGTAGTTGAATTACCTGCAACTGCTTATTATATGCTTTTAATTCCATTGTGGCAAGCGCTTCCATTTTATGGGGGAGCAGTACCTGGAACTCCAGAAATGTCTATTGGATGGCTTGGATGGTACATACTGTGTTCATTTGGGTTTTCAATGCTATTTAGAAAACTGATGGGAATTAAAAGCGGTGGGGGAATGTAACTCCACAATATCTCAATTTCATGGACGTCATTAAGCGCAGAAAATATGTTTTAAAAACTTAGGAGAAATTTACATGCCTGAATTAAGATACAGATCCAGATCATACAGGAGAATATTCAAGAAAACCCCTGGAGGAAAAACTGTTTTAAGATACAAGAAGAAAAAACCGTCAAAGCACATATGTGCTGAATGTGGTAAGTTTCTTCACGGAGTTCCAAGGGGAAGACCATACCAGATAAAAAAACTTTCAAAATCTAAAAAGAGGCCAAACAGGCCATATGGTGGAAATCTCTGCTCTGAATGCACACGAAAAGTGTTTAAACAAGAGGCAAGATTGTAATGATCATAACCATCAGCGGATTAGCTGGTAGTGGTACAACTACAGCTTCCAAAATATTATCTAAAAAAATGGGGATTCCTTATATCTCTGCAGGAGATATATTCCGCCAGATGGCCGCTGAAAAAAACATGGACATACTGGAATTCAGTAAATTCGCTGAGGAAAATGAAGATACTGACATTGAGATCGACAAAAAACAATCTCAAATAGCCAGAGAACATGATGATTTGATCATTGAAGGAAGGCTTTCTGCACATTTTATAGATGCTGACCTTAAATTATGGTTTATGGCTCCATTAGACACACGTACAAACAGAATATGTCAGAGGGAAAATAAACCGTTTGAAATTGTTAAAAAAGAAATAATTGAAAGAAGCAACAGTGAATCAAAGCGATACAGGGAAATTCATAATATTGACATTGAAAATATGGAAGTTTATGACCTTATCATAAATACAGGTAGTTTCCAGGCTGAAAGTGTTGTTAGCATTATATTGAAAGTAGTAGAGGTGATTTCATGAAAGCAATAGAAGTAGGGAGAGTATGTGTTAAAATTTCAGGAAGAGAAGCTGGCGAAAAATGCGCCATAGTTGAAGTTATAGATGATAATTTTGTAGAAGTAGTTGGAACAAACATCAAAAACAGAAGATGCAATATCAAGCACTTAGAACCACTGAACAAAACTGTAGAAGTATCTGATAACCTGGAAGAAGTTAAAAAACAGCTTGAATGATTTATAGAACCTAAGGTTACTTAATGGTAGATTTACTAAAAGCTGAAGATGAAACCAATCCTGATTACGGGAGTTTTCCAGAGGAAAGGCCCATTGAAGTCCACATACATCATGGAGTTATCAACCTGGACAAGCCTTCAGGTCCAACTTCCCATGAAGTTGATTCATGGGTTAAAAGAATATTAGGCGTGGAAAAAACTGGTCATGGGGGGACCTTAGACCCCAAAGTCACTGGAGTTTTACCAGTGGGTATAGATCATGCGACCCGTGTTATTCAAATGCTTTTAGGTGCAGATAAAGAATATATATGTTTGATGAGACTGCATGAAGAAATACATGAGGAAAAAATAAGAGATATACTTCAGGAGTTTCAGGGAAAAATATTCCAGACTCCACCAATTAAATCTGCAGTTAAAAGAGAACTCAGAGTCCGAAAAATATATTACGTTGATATCCTTGAAATAGATGGCCAGGATGTCCTGTTTAAAATAGGGTGTGAAGGAGGGACCTACATAAGGAAGTACTGTCATGATGTGGGTGAAGCACTTGGAATCGGTGCTCACATGGCAGAACTTAGAAGAACCCGTTCAGGACCATTTACTGAGGATAACATGGTTACTCTTCATGATTTAACTGATGCATATCATATCTGGAAGGAAGAAGGGGATGAATCGTTCCTTAGAAACTGCATACTTCCAATGGAAGCAGCAGTTGAACACCTGCCTAAAGTTGTTATTAGAGATTCTGCTGTAGATGCAGTATGCCACGGCGCAGACCTTGCAGCAGGAGGAATAGTAAGTCTTGAAGACGGAATTAAAAAAGGAGATACTGTTGCGGTTATGACCCTCAAAGGTGAACTTGTTGCAGCAGGGGAAAGTTTAAAAACATCCAGGGAAATACTTAAGGCAAATAAAGGTATAATGATAGATATAAACAGAGTTTTTATGGGGCCGGGAACATATCCAAAGATGTGGAAGTAAAAAACTACTCTTTAAAATAACTTTTACTGGATAAACGTTCAACTTAATGCACTGTAATTACCATAAGCTTTTAAGTGTTTAAGAACATAAATTTCATGTCTATCGATCAGGTTGAAGATTCGCTGGCTAACCAAAACAAAAAAAAAAATCCTATGCCGGGATAGCCTAGCCAGGTACGGCGCAAGACTGGAAATCTTGTGGAGCTTTGCTCCTCCTGGGTTCAAATCCCAGTCCCGGCGTTCAAAACTTTCAGTTTTGGTGCCCAAATACGATGTTTGAGGAGATTAACCCTTTAAAAAGGGGGAAAAATGAGATCAAATAATTTTTCTTTAAGAAGCAGGAAATATTTTTGATCCACATATTTACTGTATTCACCCGTCCAAAAAATACTGAATACAGAAATACATGCAATTTAATTGCACAAGTTTAATTAAAATTTACGAAAGATATTTTGCTTACATGAGGTTTAGAAAAACATTACATGTTTTTTGAACCCAAAAATCAGAGATTTTGGAGGTTAAAAAATGGAAGAAGACTTTAAGCACATGATCCGTATTGCCAGAAAGGATATTAATGGTAATAAAACCATTCAAAATGCGCTTGCTGACATAAAAGGTGTTGGAAAAGCATTATCAAGAGCAATAGGAATTAATATGGGTCTTGATTTAAATCAAAAGATTGGATACTTATCTGATGATGAAGTAAACAGAATTGAAGAAGTTGTAAGGGACCTTAAATCACTTAATATTCCTGAATGGATGTTAAACCGGCGTAATGATTATGAAACCGGTGAAACAGGTCATTTAATAGAATCTGATCTTATGATGGCCTTAAGAGAAGATCTAAACAGGATGAAAAAGATCAGAAGTTACAAAGGAAGAAGACATGAAGTTGGACTTCCTGTTAGAGGTCAAAGAACAAAATCTACCTTCAGAAAAGGATCATCTGTCGGTGTTAGAAGAAGGAAAGGAAGGTAAAACTCGGAGGAATTGACATGGGACACCCAAGAAAATCAAGAAAAAAATATGATACACCCCCTCATCCATGGAATGCTGATAGAATAAAAGAAGAAAACAGGCTTCTTCAAAAATACGGTTTAAAAAACAAAAAAGAAGTATGGAAAGCTGAAACAATGGTTAAAATATACAGAAGAGATGCAAGACATCTTTTAGGTATGGTAACTGAACAGACTATTAAAGAAAGAAAGCAGCTTATAGGTCACCTTATAAAACTTGGAATTTTAGGTGAAGATGCAAAACTGGAAGATGTGCTTGATTTAACTGTTGAGGATGTATTAAGAAGAAGATTACAAACCATGGTACACAACAAAGGCCTTGCAACTACTGCAAAAGGATCAAGACAGTTTGTTATACATGGACACATAGCTTTAGATGGTAAAAAGATTGATTCACCAAGTTACCTTGTTAAAAGAGGCGAAGAAGACTTAATTGGATTCTACCAATCTTCATCACTGGAAAAGCAATACAAGGCAAGAACCGAAGGCAATAAGGCCTAAAAAAGGTGATAAAATGGCAGAAAATGAAAGATGGGGCGTAGCTAACATATATTCATCATTTAACAATACAATAATAACCATAACTGACGTGACCGGAGCAGAAACCATTTCTCAATGGTCTGGTGGAAAGGTTGTAAGGGCAGATAGGCAGGAGTCATCCCCATTTGCAGCAATGGAAGCAGCTACAAGGGCTGCAGACGATGCCAAAGAAAAAGGAATTACCGGATTACACATAAAAGTAAGAGCCCCTGGTGGAAACGGGCCAAGAACTCCAGGACCTGGTGCACAGGCTACAATCAGAGCATTGGCACGAGCAGGTATCCGAATTGGAAAAATAGAAGATGTTACTCCAGTTCCTCATGATGGTACTGGAAGACCTGGAGGTAAGCGGGGAAGAAGGGTCTAAAATGGACATACATGTTAAGGAAAAAAACGGCAACCAACTTACATTCATCATCGAGGGTGTAGACGTATCTTTTGTTAATGCAATAAGGAGAATATGTACTGTTGAAGTTCCAACAATGGCCATAGAAACTGTTTCGATATTTAAAAACGACTCAAAATTATTTGATGAAGTATTAGCTCAAAGATTAGGATTAGTACCTCTTGAAACTGATATAGATGCATTTGTACCTGCATCAGAATGTGATTGTGAAAATAATGATTGTACAAGCTGCAGCGTATCCTTAATTTTAAAAGAAAAAGGACCCAAAGTTGTCTACTCCAGAGATTTAAGTTCAACCCACGAAGCAGTGAAATCTGCATATGACACTATTCCTCTTTTAAAATTAAAAGAAGGAGAAGAAGTTGAACTTGAAGCAACAGCAAACCTTGGAACAGGACTTGAACATGCAAAATGGCAACCAACAGTCACATGTGCATATCAGTATTATCCTTTAATAACAGTTGATGAAAACTGTGAAGCATGCATGGAATGCGTTGAAGAATGTCCAAGAGACGTGATCCAGTACAATGAAGAGGAGAAAAAAATCATTATTACTGATATTGAAAAATGTTCCATGTGCAGAACATGCATGAGGATTTGCAAACAGAATACAATACACGTGGATTACTGTGAAGGTAAATACATATTTAAAATTGAAACAGACGGATCATTAGCTCCTGAAGTTGTTTTAGAGAATGCATGCGATATTTTAAATGATAAATCAGAAAGAATCATCGCATTTTGTAAGGGAGGAAGTAAGTAATGAAACTCACCAAAACAAATCCAAAATTCATAGAACTTATAGGAAATCTTAAAGAAAAATCCTACATAGAAAATGTCAAAATATGGAAAGACATCGCAAAAAGACTTGAAAGACCAAAGAGAAGGTATGCAGAAGTCAACATTTCAAAGATAAACAGATACTCATCTTCAGATGAAACCATTTTAGTTCCAGGGAAAATCCTTGGAAGCGGCAAGCTGGATCACAAAGTCAACGTGGTGGCACTGGGCTTTTCTAAAAAAGCAGAAGAAAAAATAGGTGCTGCAGGCGGTAAATGTTTAAACATTACTGAAATCCTTGATGAAAATCCGAAGGGAAGTAAAATAAGGATAATCGAGTAATTGAGAGGCTGTAATCATGATTATAGATGGAGAAGGACTCATCATGGGAAGACTTGCAAGTAAGGTAAGCAAGAAACTTCTTGATGGGGAGGAAATAGTAATATTAAATGCTGAGAAGATTTTAATCTCAGGTAATAAAGATTGGGCATATGCCCGATACAAACAGAGGCTGGATAGAGCAAGTATTTCAAACCCACGGAAAATGGGGCCAAAATATCCCCGAAGACCTGATGACATTTTTAGAAGAACTGTACGAGGAATGATACCTTACAGAAAAACATCCGGAAGAGAAGCATTTAAAGGGCTTAAAGTATTTGTGGGAATACCTAAAGAATATGAAGGTTCTGAAACCTTTAAAGTACAGGAAGCGGAACCTAAAAACATTAAAAAAAGCATGGAACTTGGAAGATTATCTAAATTATTAGGATCAAAGTTTGAGGCATAGGTAAAATGAAAAAAGTAATTCACACAAGCGGTAAAAGAAAAACTGCAATAGCAAGAGGGAGATTTAGAGAAGGAAAAGGAAGAATCAGGATAAACAAACGCCCGGTTGAGCTCTATGATCCGGAACTTGCAAGATTAAAAATTACAGAGCCACTTGTACTTGCTGGAGACATTGTAGAAAATTTAGATATTGATGTCAAAGTTGCAGGAGGCGGAGTAATGGGACAGGCTGAAGCCGCACGTATGGTAATAGCCAAAGGACTTATTCAGTGGACAGGTGATATGGACCTCAAGGAAAAGTTCACCCAGTACGATAGAACCATGCTCGTAGGAGATCCAAGAAGATCAGAACCTAAAAAGTATGGTGGAAGAGGCGCCAGAGCAAGAAGGCAGAAGAGTTACAGATAACATGATTCCTGTAAGATGTATAAGCTGTGGAAAAGTTGTCTCTGCATATTTTGATGAATTCAAGCAGAGAGTTGATGAGAGAGAAAATCCAAAGGAAGTTCTGGACGATTTAGGACTGGATAAATATTGCTGTAGAAGAATGTTGATATCTCATGTTGAGGTCTGGTAGGGGCCGTAGGGTAGCTTGGTCCATCCTCCCAGCCATTGAATGAAATATGTGATATCAAATGTTTTTTCAACTGGATCGGGGATGGTCACACCGGAACGCTGGAGACCCGAGTTCAAATCTCGGCGGCCCCATTATCCTTTAAATGATTACAAGAGGGGTGTTATGTCATCTAAAAAATTAACCAGATTTGAAAAAGCAAGGATTATTGGTGCAAGAGCGCTGCAATTATCTATGGGTGCTAAACCAATGATAGAAGTAAAAGAAGCACTTGATCCAATAGATATTGCTACATCAGAACTAAAAAAAAGTATAATTCCTCTTGATATTAGAAAATAACCATTTTTTTTAAGAGGTGTTTTTGTGGATAGTATTATTGAAGACGTCCGTGTACGAAAAATATTAGATAGCAGGGGAAACCCTACAGTAGAAGTGGATGTTGTAACATGGAACGGTTTTGGAAGAGCAGCTGCACCAAGCGGTGCAAGTACAGGAGTACGTGAAGTTACAGCATTTCCAGAAGGCGGTGTTGATAAAATAATAAGCGAAGTTGAAGATATAATATCATCAGAGCTTATTGGCATGGATGCTGAAGATTTAAATGATATAGACATGGTTTTAAAGGAAATAGACGGTACCGAAAATCTTTCATCTATTGGTGGTAACACTGTCGTTGCAGTTTCCATGGCAGCTGCAAAGGCAGCAGCTGCATCATACAACATGCCACTTTACAGGTTCCTCGGCGGAAGCATGAAAAATGAAATTCCATATCCATTAGGAAACATGATTAACGGAGGAGCACACGCTGGAGAGAACGCTCCTGACATTCAGGAGTTTTTAGTCCTACCAGTAGGAGCTTCCAATATCACTGAAGCAGTCTTTGCTAATTCAAGTGTCCACAAAAAGGTCGGAGAACTCATAAAAACAAAAGACAGCACTTTCACAGGCGGAAAAGGAGATGAAGGTGGATGGGCACCTAATTTAACAAACCTTGAGGCACTGGAAATTCAGGTAAATGCATGTGAAGAAGTAGGCAATGAACTTGGTATTGAAATAAGGCCATGTCTGGATATGGCTGCAAGTGAAATGTGGAACGGCTCTAAATATGTTTATAAAAGAGAAGGCATTGAAAGGGACACTGGTGAACAGATAGATTTTGTTGAAGAAATTATTGATACCTACAGGATGTTCTATGTGGAAGATCCTATTCAGGAAGGTGATTTTGCAAGCTTTGCAGAACTAACAAGGAAAGTGGGCAAGAGATGCCTTATCTGTGGCGATGATCTATTCGTAACAAACGCAAAAATCCTTCAAGAAGGAATTAACATAGGCGCTGCAAATTCAATTATCATAAAACCAAACCAGATAGGAACACTTTCTGACACTTACGAAACTCTAAAACTTGCAAAAGCTAATGGATTCATACCAGTTGTTTCCCATAGATCTGGGGAATCAACAGATGATACAATAGCACACTTATCAGTAGCTTTTTCAAGCCCAATCATCAAAACAGGTGCACTTGGTGGAGAGAGAATTGCAAAGCTAAACGAACTTATCAGAATTGAAGAAGAAATGGTAAATCCAAAAATGGGAGTGATACAATGGTTAAAATAACAATCGACTATGAAAAATGCGAAGGAGCAGACTGTGCTGAATGCGTTGATGTTTGCCCTAATGAGGCAATAGAGGTTGAGGGTGATTAATTGTCAGAACTTTTAATTTCACTTGACAAGTACCTGGCAGCAGGTTTACACATTGGAACCGGGCAGAAAACCAAGGATATGGAACGATACATATACAGAGTAAGGGCAGATGGATTATATGTACTGGATGTTAAAAAAACGAATGACAGGATTCAATCAGCAGCAAATTTCCTTGCAAAATACGATCCTGATGATATACTTGTAGTATCAACAAGACAGTATGGACAGGCACCAGTTAAGAAATTCGGAAGGGTTACTGGAGCAAAAACCATCCCTGGAAGATTCATACCTGGAACATTAACCAACCCTAACTACGCTAAATTCATAGAACCTAAAGTATTGGTAGTTACAGACCCAAGATCTGATTCTCAGGCTATACTTGAAGCAAAACAGATAGGGATACCTGTTGTTGCACTCTGTGACACAGAAAACCTGCTTGGAAACGTGGATATAGTGGTACCTGTAAACAACAAAGGTAGAAAAGCAATAGCACTGGTATACTGGTTACTTGCAAGACAGATCTTAAGGGAAAAGAGAGTACTTAAAGAAGACGAAGATCTGGATATGCTGCCATCAGAGTTTGAATTAAAAATTTAGGCAGTGATTTTATGATAAGAAAACCTGCAGTTGCAGGAATTTTTTACAAATCAAATCCTGATTCTTTAAAAAAACAGATAGAGTGGTGTTTTAAACACCCGCTTGGTCCTGGAAAAATCCCTGAAATGGGAAGTAAAAGGGAAATTAAAGGAGCAATGGCTCCTCATGCAGGTTATGCATACTCTGGACCAGTTGCTGCACATTCCTATAGCAGGATTGTAGAGGATGGTTTTCCAGACACATTTGTTATAGTTGCTCCTAGTCATACAGGACTTGGATCCTCAGTTTCCACCATGATTCAGGGAGAATGGGAAACCCCATTTGGAAATGTTAAGATCGATGAACAGTTTGCAGAAAAATTGGTGAAAGACACATTGATCATTGACGTGGATGAGTCAGCCCATGTTCAAGAACACAGCCTGGAAGTCCATCTGCCCTTTTTACAGTATTTCAGCAAGGATTTCAAAATAGTTCCAGTTAGCATGTGGATGCAGGATATGGAAACTTCAACTGAAATAGGTAAATCCATTAAAAAAACTGCAGAGACACTTGGAAGGGATATGGTGGTCATTGCAAGTTCAGATATGACCCATTACAAGCCGCAGAGTATTGCAAAGAGGGACGATGCTCAGGTAATTGAAGCAATAAAAATAATGGATGAAAAATTAATGATAAAAAGAATTATGGATTTAAATGTTACAATGTGTGGATATGGCCCAGTAACAGCAGCGATGATTGCGTCAAAAGAACTTGGAGCAGAGAATGCAGAAATACTTAAATACGCAACAAGCGGGGATATAACTGGAGACATGAGTGCTGTTGTGGGCTATGCTTCCGCAGTATTCTGGTGAATTCAATGCAAGTAACAGCATCTGCACCAGGTAAGGCAATTCTTTTTGGAGAACACGCTGTAGTTTATGGTAAACCAGCCATTGCAATGGCTCTAAATAAAAGAGCTCAGGTGAAAGTTACAGAGCGCCTGGACAACAAAATACAGGTTAATATTAGAGATTTGGGAATAAAAGGATACATAAATTTAGGAGAAAACACTGTAACTTCAAATTCACCCAAAAAAGGGATTTTAAAGTATGTTTTAAATTCAGTTAAAAGTGTGCATCAAGGATCAGGATTAGATATATGTATTGACGTTAATGTACCCATTGGGGGAGGTTTAGGCTCATCAGCAGCAGTGACAGTGGCGCTAATAGCTGCTGTTTCTAAGTTCAATAACATTGATTTAAAAAAAAAAGAAATAGCCAGACTTGCACACAAAGTTGAATTAGAGGTTCAAAACTATGCAAGTCCATTAGATACAAGCATAAGCACCTACGGCGGACTTATTTATCTAAAGAATGCTAAAAAAATCATTTCTTTAGATATCAATCATAATATTCCGCTTGTAATAGGGTCCACTAATCAAAGAGGGGATACAGGAAAACTTATAGAAGCAGTTAAAATCAGGAAAGAATCCTATCCTGAAATTATAAATCCAGTAATAGATTCCATTGAATCCTTAACCATTGAAGCTAAAGAAGCAATTCTTAATAATGATAAAAAAAGAATTGGAGAACTTATGAACATAAACCACGGCCTTCTGGATGCTCTTGGAGTTAATACACTGGAGCTATCAAATATGGTTTACACTGCAAGAGTTGCAGGAGCATCAGGATCTAAAATTACAGGCGCTGGTGGTGGAGGTAGTATTATATCTTTTTGCCCTGGAACTGAAAGAGCAGTACTAAAAAAAATAGAAAATGCGTTTAAAGCAGATATTTCAAAAGACGGTGTTAAGGCATTTAAAAGAGGTTAGGTAATTGATTATACTGAAACTTGGAGGAAGTGTAATTACCAGAAAGGAGGCTAAGGAGCCTACTATTGATCATGATAATTTAGACAGGATTGCAGAAGAAATTGGAAGTTCATCATTTGATAAACTTATAATCATTCATGGTGCAGGTTCATTCGGGCACCCCTTTGCCAGAAAATATTCTATTGGAAGTTCCATAAAAAATGAAGAGGATTTAAATCGTAAAAAACTTGGATTCTCTATCACACAAAACTGGGTTCGAAAGTTAAACACCATAGTATGTGAAAGTTTAAGGGAAAATGGAGTATTAACAGTATCAATACAGCCATCATCATTTATTATAACCAAAAATAAGCGAATTTATTCATGTGATCTCACTTTAATTAAGAAATATCTGGATCTTGGTTTTGTTCCGGTTATATACGGCGATGTAGTTTTTGATCTGGATGAATCCATTAAAATGTGCGTTCTATCAGGAGATCAAATAATTCAGTACCTTGGAGAAAATTTAAAGCCTCAAAGAGTTATTCTTGGCTCTGATGTAGATGGAGTATATACTAAAAATCCTAAAAAATACCCTGATGCAGAATTAATAGAAACAGTTGCATCCTGTGAAAACCTATCTGCAGAAGGTTCTTTAAATGTGGATGTAACTGGTGGAATGAAGGGGAAACTACAGGAATTACTATATCTATCCGAAATAGGGGTGGAATCCGAGATTTTAAATGCAGGCCGAAGCGGTTTTATAAAAAAGGCTCTTGATGGTCAAAAAGGTATAGGGACCATAGTTAAAAAGAAAATGAGAGTATAATATGACTTCAGAGAGAAAATTGGAGCATTTATTACCCAAAAGTTTTGATCAACCTTTTTCTAAAAGGTTGACTTTAGATAGAAAATTGGAGCATCTATTACTATGTGCTAACTGTGATGTTGAGTACAGAAAAAAGAGCACTGGATTTGAGGATATAGAACTCATCCACAGAGCTCTTCCTGAAGTAAACAAAGAAGAAATTGATACCGGTGTAGAATTATTTGGAAAGAAAATGGATATCCCCTTAATAATATCTGCAATAACTGGAGGTCACCCCAGAGCTTTTAATATTAACAGGGAGCTTGCAAAGGCAGCAGATAAAATGAATATTGGGATGGGTGTTGGAAGTCAGCGTGCGGCAGTAGAAAATCCTGCGCTTATATCCACATATTCAGTGGTAAGGGAAAATGCACCTGATGCACTGGTAATAGGTAATATTGGAGCTCCTCAAATAGAATTTGCAGAGGATGCAGCAAGTATGATAGGGGCTGATGCGCTTGCAATTCATCTTAATACTCTTCAGGAGGCTATTCAACCTGAAGGAGATATAGATGCAAGGGGATACATCCAATCAATACAAAAAGCAGCAGAAATTATTGACATGCCCATAATTGCTAAAGAAACAGGTGCCGGAATTTCAAGAGAAGATGCTCTATCACTTGAAAAAGCAGGAGTCTCAGCTATTGATGTTGCTGGTTCTGGAGGTACAAGCTGGGCAGCAGTTGAAGCATACAGAGCTAAAGACAGCTACATGGGTAACCTTTACTGGGATTGGGGAATACCAACAGCAGTAAGCACAGTTGAAGTCTGTGAAGCAGTAAAAATTCCAGTCATATCCTCTGGGGGCATACGAAGTGGCCTTGAAGCTGCTAAAGCACTATCTTTAGGTGCTGAAGCTGTTGGAATAGCATTACCCTTACTTAAAGATGCATATGTAGGACATTATGCTGTAATTAAAAGAATTGAACAGTTTAAAGAATCCCTTAAAGTGGCCATGTTCCTTGCTGGTGCATCCAACATAAAAGAGCTTAAAAAGACAAATCTTTTAATTAGAGGTAAAACCAGGGAATGGCTCACTGAAAGAGGATGTGATACTAAAAAATACGCTCAAAGAGCACTTATTTAAATAAATCACAGTTAAACAGAAAAGCAATGTAACATCCAATCTCTAAATATTATAAAATGATTTAACGCAAACACAGGAGGTTTTTCAATGAGCGTTGAAGTAATAGCAATAGGCGGGTATGAAGAAGTAGGAAAGAACATGTCCGCGGTTAAAATTGGTGATGACGTGGTCATCTTTGACATGGGGATTCATCTTGATAGAATTCACATTCATGAAGATACAGATATAGCAAGGATGCACAGCCTTGATTTAATCGAAAGAGGAGTTATACCTGATGATACACTAATGAAAGAGGTAGATGGTAAAGTACGGGCTATAGTATTCACTCACGGCCACCTGGACCATATAGGGGCTGTAGCCAAGCTTGCACACAGGTACGAGGCACCTATAATAGCCACACCTTACACCTTAGCACTAATAGAAAAGACAATTAAAGGAGAGAAGAAATTCAGCGTAACAAACCCACTCCAGGTGCTTAATACTGGTGAAAAATGTCAGATATCTCCAGATATCACACTTGAATTTATTAACATGACTCATAGTATTCCTCAAACTGCAATAGCAGCCTTACATACATCTGAAGGGATAATAGTCTATGCCAATGATTTTAAATTTGACAATTATCAGATGATTTCAAAGCCACCAAACTACAGCAGGCTGAAAGAACTGGGTAGAAAAGGAGTATTGGCACTTATTGTAGAGACAACAAGAGTTGGAGAAGATGGAGAAGTTAAAACGCACTCTGAAAAGATTGCAAGAATCATGTTAAAGGATATAATGCTTGACCCGCTTGATGAGAAGAATGGAATGCTGGTTACAACTTTTTCATCCCATATTGAACGTATTCAGGCTATATGTAACATATCTGAGCAAAGTAACAGAAATTTAATGCTTCTTGGAAGATCAATGGAACGTTACTGTGGAATAGCTGAAACTATGGGAATTTTAAAGCTTCCAGCAACTGCAAGCATATACGGGAGCCCAAAAGCAGTTAACAGAGCGCTTGCAAGGGCAGAAGAGAACAGATCAGAATATCTTTTAGTTACAACTGGACATCAGGGGGAACCAGATGCTCTCCTACCCCGTATAGCTGGCGGAAAAACCCAGTTCAATGTAAGAAATGGGGATAATGTTGTAATATCGGCGCCAATAATACCAAACCCCATGAACATTGCAAACAGAAACTTACTTGAGAGAAGACTTAAATCTCAGGGCGCCAGAATATTTACCAATGCACATGTTTCAGGGCATGCTGGGCGTGAAGATCATAGAGATTTTTTAAGAATGCTAAATCCAGTGCATATCATTCCAGCACATGGAGATCTGGAGATGCTTGCAGCATACACTGAACTTGCAGAAGAAGAAGGGTATAAAATGGGAAACAACATTCATATACTAAGAAACGGGCAGGCGCAGGTATTTGATGGGGGGATTTGATGGGTGTAATGGACATGATGAAAAAATATTCTGAAAGCATAGATAACGAAATTGAAGCGTCATTGAGCACTATTGACCCTTCTGCACTTCGTGAAGCATCAGATCATCTTATTAAAGCTGGAGGAAAGAAACTCCGCCCTGTGCTTGTGATTTTAAGTTCAGAGTCAGTAGGGGGGAGAACTCAAGACGCCCTGAAAACTGCAGCGTCCATGGAACTCATCCACACCTTCTCTCTTATACACGATGATATAATGGACAAGGACAAAATGAGAAGGGGAAAACCCTCTGTCCACATGCTCTGGGGAGAACCCATGGCAATTTTAGCAGGAGATACTCTGTTTTCCAAGGCATTTGAAACAGTACTGGAAACAGATGCAGAAGTTGATCCTGAAAGAGTAATAGAGGCTTTAAAGACAGTTGTGGATTCATGCATTAAAATATGTGAGGGTCAGGCACTGGATATAAGTTTTGAAGGTAAATTGGATGTTAAAGAAGACGAATATTTAACAATGATCTACAAAAAGACCGCCGCACTTATATCTGCTGCAACGAAAGCAGGAGCAATACTTGGTGGTGGAACAGAAGAACAGATAGAAGCACTTTCTGAATATGGACGTTTAATTGGACTTGCATTCCAGATCCAGGATGATTATCTCGATGTTATAGGTGATGAAGATGATATTGGAAAACCGGTTGGAAGTGACATAGTAGAGGGTAAAATGACTCTTATAGTTGTCCATGCACTTGCAAATGCATCAAAAGAAGATAAAAAAAAGCTTATCTCAATACTGAAATCTAATAATGAAGATATGGTGGATGATGCAATTTCCATATTTAAGAGATACAGATCAATAGAATACGTCCGAAATATTGCACTTCAAAATGTTAAGACTGCAAAAAAGCTCTTAGATGTTTTGGAAGATTCTGACGCTAAAAAATCCCTGGAACTAATTGCAGATTTTGTTCTTGAAAGAACACACTGATTAAGTGGTAATATGGAGAGTTTAAAGGACATTGCATATAAATATGCACTTCAAAATGCGGTTAAACATAAAGGAACAGCTCAAAATGGCGCAGTTATAGGCATGATTATGAGTTCTCACCCAGAATTTCGAAAAGAAGCATCTGAAGTTTCAAAAACTGTAAGAGAAGTTATAACAAAAATCAATACCATGAACAGTGATGAACAACTTAAAGAGCTTGAGAAACTTGGAGGCATGGTGGTGGAGGAAAAAAAAGTTGCTCCCAAAGGACTTGCTGATTTACCTGAAGTTAAAGGAGAAGTTGTTTTAAGGTTTGCTCCAAATCCAAGCGGTCCACTCCATATAGGACATGCAAGAGCTGCAATTTTAAATAATGAATATCTTAAAAAATACGGTGGTAAACTGGTGCTTCGTATGGAGGATACAGACCCAAGAAGGGTGTATCCTGATGCTTATAAAATGATAGAAGAAGATCTGGCCTGGATGGATATTAAGATAGATGAAAAAGTCATACAAAGCGATAGGATTCCTATTTATTATGAATATGCTCGAAAACTCATTAAGCTTGGTGGGGCGTACATGTGCACCTGTGAAGGTGGGGAATTTAAAAATTTAAAGGACCAGTCAAAGGCATGTCCCTGTAGAGATAGGGGTATTAAAGAAAATCTCAGACTATGGAAAGAAATGGACAGGATGAGTGAAGGAGATGCAGTACTTCGAGTTAAAACAGATATAGAACATAAAAATCCTGCAATAAGAGATTTTCCTGCA
>JAVSLW010000016.1 GCA_039666455.1 Methanobacterium sp.
GCTAAGAAAGTAGTTAAAAAAGTTAAAACAGTTGCCAAGAAAGTAGTTAGCACTGCTAAGAAAGTAGTTAAAAAAGTTAAAACAGTTGCCAAGAAAGCAGTTAACACTGCCAAGAAAGTAGCTACAAAGGTTAAAACAGCTGCCAAGAAAACTGTTACCACAGTAAAAAAGACAATCCAAAAAGTAGTTAACAAAGCTAAAACAGTTGCCAAGAAAGCTGTTAACACTGTTAAAAAAGCAGCATCTTCAGCTGTAAACTGGGTTAAGAGTAAGATTCGATGGCCATGGTAGTGAGGTGGTTTAATATGGGATTATTTAGTGCAGAACCAACTGATGAAGTTGCAGAAAAAGTATTAAAAGAATTTGATGATGTTGAAGGGTTAAAAGAAGTTGTGGATGAGATATTAGTGTTGCAAGAGAATGAAATTTATGAAAAACTTGTTCATATGGATAATCCTATTGATTTTAGTGTTGATAAAAGTTATAGTGCTAAAAATAATGATTATTCTGATTTAGCAATTTTCGCTGCCAAATATCTAAGCAAATTTCCATTACGATTACCATTAACACCATTGATAAATATCAAGGATTTTTGGGTGATTTACACTTTCATTGGTGACCTCTACAGTATCAGAACTGGTCGAAAAATCTACCAGGAAGACTTATACAAGGTAGAACAAGGAAACATGGCCACACGGATAGTGTTATTATTGGAAAATTTCGATTCAAACCAAAAAACACCCCAACCCACAGCTGAATTCTTTAAAAAACTTGGGAAGGTTAAATGGCAGGATAAAAAAGCTAAAAAATTATTTAATGGTGTTCGTGAGATTTTTTTCATGTTAGTATTCAATAAATGGAAAGGTGCTGATGGCAAGGCAATAACGTTTAGAGCAACTGAAAAGGCTTTTATTTTGCTTTTGTCTGGTTGCAGTGCTGTTATTAAAGGGAGAGATAAGATCAACACTTTTGATGTTATCAGAGCCAATAAGACTTATTTGAAGTTGATTAATACTGATATTAGTAGGTTGATGTGATTGTTATGAATTGGAGGAAAGTTATTGCAGGAATTTAACTTTTATTGGAGTAATTGTTTTGATTGGGATTGTTGTTCAAAATTACTGGCCCGGGTTTTCGCCAAGCGAGCATCCTATTGAAAGATTGTTTATCCTGTTTGTTAGTGGAGTAATAGCTTTAACAGTTTATAACCTGATAAAAGGTGAAGAGCCAGAAGTTGAAGTTAAGGAAAAACAGGGAATTACAAGTAAAGAGATTTCTGAAAAGCTTGCTGAGATGAGAAATAAGGGAAATTAATCCTGATTAATTTGAGTCCTAAAGCCTGGATTGAGACTATTACGGGTAGGCTTTCTAAGTCTTCCTGGATTCGGCGTAAGGGTTTACAACTTAAAATTGAAGTTTATGATAAATTTAAATTATGGGGTAAAATAACTTCAAAAGATATTAAAAACATTATCGGTGGAGGTGTTAATACACTGTGGAAAGGTGCAAAAGGCGGGATTGATTCACTGTTAGATGTTTTCTCCAAAATGACTCCTCAAGCAGTTAAAAAATGGGTGCATACTTCTCCATGGAGGATGAGAACTTTTGGCTGGCTTAAAAACTTAACCAGTAAAAAGGTTTATAAAGATATTCATGGTGTTTTAAGTCCGTTTATTAAAAGAAATTTAGCGCTTCGTGGTGTGTATGATGCAGCTCGAAAAGTTGATGAAACAGTTAAAAAAATTCCTGAAATAACAAAAAAAGCAGTGAATACAGCTAAAAGAATAACCAGAACAGCTAAAAAAACAGTTAACAAAGCTGTAAATAAAGTTGTTACCACTGCTAAGAGAGTAGTTAACAAAGCAGTTAACACCGTGAAAAAAACTGCCAAGAAAGCTGTTACCACTGCTAAGAAAGTAGTTACCAAAGCTAAAACAGCTGCCAAGAAAGCAGTGAATACAGCTAAAAAAACAGCTAAAAAAGCTGTTAAAAGAGTAACCAAGACAGCTAAAACAGTTGCCAAGAAAGCTGTTAATACAGTAAAAAGGACAGTTAAAAAAGTAGTTAATAAAGCTAAAACAGCTGGCAAGAAAGTTGTTAATACAGCTAAAAATACAGGGAAACAGATTTATAATGGTGCAAAAAAGGCGTGGAATGGATTCAAAAAATGGATAGGGTGGAAGTAATGAAATGGATCTATTGGGATATTGATGAGGAAAAAGAGAGAAACAAAAAAAATGCAGAGAAAATATTAAGAAGCTTCCCTGATGTGGAAGGGTTAAAAGAAGTTCTTGATGATGTGCAGTCTTTAATGGATTCAGAAATCTATGAAAAAGTTTATGAGGCTAGTAATTTGGAGGAGGAGATTGGTAATTTTTCACCACCTTCCACAGAATATTTGCTGGAGCGTTACAGACAGGATAGATACGCTACTAATGTTTTGAAGGATCCCCCACTTTATTCACCTTCTTTATTTACAGACACTATTATTTCTACGCATTATCTTGCTATCACAGGTATTATGGGGTTTGTCAATTATGCTTACAAACAACGCAAACTATCATCTGGAGACTTGGACAAACAACACTCAATATTAGAGAGTTTAATGTCTCTTTTAGATGATTTTGACAAACCTAAAGATTACCCGGCACCTGATGAAGAATTCTACCAGAAATTAAAAAAGATCAAATGGGATAAACAAGGCAAAAAACTCCATAAAAAAATATATGATATACTGTACCACCTTAATGATGTTAGATGGGGAGACGCAAGCACCTTTAGTAATTGTGAGAATTATGCTTTAACCTTTCTTGCAGCCTGCAATGCTGTGAATCAAAATAGGAGTAAAATATCACCAGAAGACGTGATCGTGGCTAATAAAACCTATTTAAAACTTTTAAATACTGATATTACTAAATTAGAGGTGTTATAATGAATTGGAGAAAAGTTATTGCAATATTAACGGCGATTGCTGCTTTCCCTGCGGCGGGTTCTTTGGTAGTTATGGCAGCTATTAACTTTTTAGGTATAGGTCCTCCTTTCACAATACCTTTATTTTGGTTTACAGGATTTATAGCTGCTTCTTTTGTGTATAACCTGATAAAAGGGGAAGAACCTGAAATTAAGGAAAAACAGGGAATTACAAGTAAAGAGATTTCTGAAAAGCTTGCTGAAATGAGAAATAAGGGAAATTAAATTTACTGGATTTATTGATCTGGGTGTTAGAGCATTAGATTCTAATCAAAACAATGCTGTAAATCAGGGTAATAATCCAGATCAGATAATTCTGCATTCAGTCCATCTGGTAAAACATCTTCAGAGATTATTAATCATTATCTTGGAAATCAAATGCCTTCAGCTCTTAAAGATAATTCTTTCCTTGTTGATTTGATGGGCGGTGCTTTGGGTTTAAATCCTTTATTCAGCACAATACCTGGAAATTCTTTCTCAATACAGTCTTATACCCAAGGCAAGTCTGGAAAAGCAGCTAAAAAAAGTCCGGTTGACTGGCAATACTGGGGACTACTTCAACTATAACTTTTAGAGAGTTTCTATTTACCTGCTTTTTTTATGTTGTTTAGGTAAGTATTTTTCTTTTGACTGGTCTCTTAGTTATTTTTTGATATAGGGCCCTATTTGAGCTTATTTTTAGAATCTTGGATTGTAAGATAGCCTCAAATAAACTATTTGGAATCTATTCCACCTTTTATGAGTTTTTCTCTTACTTTTTTATAGAATTCTTTGGTTAATCTTACAAAATAAGCATTTTCTTTTGATTTCTGGAATATTACCCTTTCCATGTAGTTTATTTCTTCTTCGTACTGTCCGTCAATTACTGCAACAGCTTTTTTACCTTCCCTGAGCAATCTAACCTGGATTATACTTTCTCCAGAAACCACTGTAGGGCGTGATCCAAGTTTAAATGGACAGATAGGAACTATTATAAATGCATCTACTCGAGGATCAACTATAGGACCTCCTGCAGACATGGAATAAGCAGTGGAACCACTTGGAGTTGCAACAATAAGTCCATCAGCTCTCAGTTCTTCAACCACCTCATCATCTACTTTAACTTCTATGTGGAGCATTTTAGCAGGCTTTCTTGTCAGTATAACCACTTCATTTAAAGCAGGAGCTAAATCTCTGTTGTGCCATACTTTAAGACGTGTACGTTCTTCAACAAAATAATTTCCAGCTAATACTTCTTTTAAAGCATGAAAAGTCTCTTCAGGGTTAATTTCTGTTAAAAAACCAACTGTCCCCATGTTTATTCCAAATACAGGTATTTTTTTATCGCTAAGAAGACTCTGTGTTCTTAGAATTGTTCCATCACCCCCAATGGCAATGATAATGTCTGCATCCATTTCATCAATATCACAGCTTAAGTTGTGGTGTCTGCGAATTTCACTAACTATTAGAGGATCTAAAAGCACCTCTATATTTTCCTTAATTAAAAAATCAGCAATTTCTTCAGCAAGCTCCACCCCCCTGTGGATATCATGACGCGTTACAATACCTATACGCATTAAAAACCCCCTATAACATTAATAATATCCTTATGGATCTTTAAATTACCTGATGCAATTACAGAAGTTCTTTCTTTAACATTCAATTTGTTATTAAGGTCTTTTCCATTTTCATCAGTTATTATGCCTCCAGATTCTTCAATTATAAGTTTTGCAGCTGCTATATCAATAATTCGTACATTTCCCCTAATATCTAAAAATGCATCGTATGTTCCATCGGCAACATAGCATAATTCAATGGCTACAGAACCTAAAAGTCTTATACGTCTTACAATATTGCTTAGTTTACTTATCCTGTTATCTCCCCGAATATATGCACCAATTGATGAATCTGCTAAATTGTCCTGAATAGATGAACTCACATATCTATCATTTAAATACACTCCATTGTCTTTAAAAGCTTCATAGAGGTTGCAGTTTGCAAGATTTTTAACAAAGCCCATTTCAATATCTGCTAAAGTGAGTTCTTCAAGCGGTTTAATGGAAGCATCAGCAATCGCAATGGAAATACCATAAACTGGTATGTTTTTAAGTGCGTTTACGGTCCCATCAAGGGGGTCAATTACAAAAATAACTTCAGAAGGCATATTTCCGATTTTAATTTCACCTATTTCTTCGCTAATAAGAGTAATAGACTTTCCAGTACTTTTTAAGATTTCTATTACTTTTTCTTCAGCCACTTCATCGATCAATTTTGTTGGAGTGCCGTCAGCACCCATTTTAACTATTTCTCCTGACGTTTTCCTCCCAACAAGTGGAGAAATAGCATCTTCTACTTCATGAATTATTTTGTGTGAAATTTCTCTCCAGAACTTAATGTCTTCTTTTTTCATCATGTTACCCCAGATAAACAATTGCAGCCACTACAGAACCCTGATTCTCCACAACATGGGTTTTTTTTTCTATAATCATTTCCTTAATTTCCATATTTCTTACTTTCATCATTTCCTTTACCATGAATACTGCACGATTTTTCACTTCCTCTGGATCTTTATTTACATCAGAATGTTCAATTACACAGCCAAAATCATATGATATAGCCACTGCAATTACTGCAGTGAGTACATCTCCTTTTTTTTCAGAATGAGCATGGGCCATGACGCAGTTTATCATGGATCCTGGTTTTAAAAAAGGCAGTTTCACAAATTCTGAATCTGCAGGAATTATACTGCTTACTTTAATCAGGTTCACATCTCCGATTCCTGCATCTAATAAGGCATTGTCAAATGCATTGAGCTTACTTGGACCTTCTGATTTTCCGGAAGTTATTGCTATTTTCATGTTATCACTCAATATTTAAATATAGAAAGAGATAAACCTTAAATCTACAAGAAAATTTAAAGCGTTTATGACTATATTAACATTAGTTTGTATAAACTTTTATAGGATATATAGCATATATATGTAAAGATATCTTTAGACTTTTCTAAATTAAAGAGCTTTGTTTAAGGTTAAAGACTGTTAAATACATTTAATATATTTTTATATTTTGGAGGTAAATATTATGTCAAAGAAGGTTGTAGAAGTAAAAACCTTAAAAGTAGGTAAATATGTCATATTGGATGGAGAAGCATCAAAAATTTCAAGTATCCAGACATCATCACCAGGAAAACACGGTGCAGCAAAGGCCAGAGTTGAAGCTATTGGAATATTCGACGGCCAGAAAAGGAGCTTTGTTAAACCAGTGGATTCAAAGTGCGATGTCCCTATAATCGATAAAAGAGTAGCTCAGGTCCTTGCTTTGATGGGAAACCAGGTTCAACTAATGGATCTTGAAAGTTATGAGACATTTGAACTGCCCATACCAGAAGAACTTAAAGACAGGATAACTGAAGGAGTAGAAGTTGACTACATTGAAGCTATGGGTAAACAAAAGATTATGAGAATCAAATAATTGAATTACTGTAATAAAATGCTTTTTTATACCCAGAACTCCTTAAAATTTGCTTTTTCTAAGGAATTAGATGAACTTGACCTATCAGATAACTCTAAAAAATTGGGCATAATTGGAGTTCCCTTTGATAGTACTTCTACCTACAGGACTGGAGCCAGATCTGGCCCAGCAGCTGTTCGTGAAGCATCATATAATTTTGAAAGATATAACATGGTTCTGGATAAAAATCTGGATGTCGATATTTTTGATTTTGGTGACGTTGAAGTTATACATGGTAATTTTGAAAAAACCAGTGCAAATATAGAATTTACAGTATCCGAACTTCGACAAATGAATATTACTCCTGTAGTTATTGGAGGAGAGCACACAGTAAGTTATGGTGTATTAAAAGCACTGGACGCGGAAAATACTACATTTATTCATTTTGATGCCCATATGGATTTAAAAGATGAATACATGGGTGAAAAGTATTCTCATGCTACTGCAGTACGTCGAATATTTGGTTTAAATCCAGAAAAAATTATTCAGATTGGATTAAGGTCATGCTCAGAAGATGAACTCCTATTTGCACGTGAAAATCAAATAACTTTTTTCACATCTTATGAAGTAAATGAAGACCTTGAAAAGGTTAAAAAAGTATTAAACAACATTAATGGGCCTGTATACGTAAGCTTAGATATTGACGTGCTTGATCCAGCATATGCACCAAATGTTAGTACTCCTTCGCCATGTGGGCTGAATCCCTTTCAGCTTGAAAGCTTGATTCATTCATTAAAAGGAAAAAATGTAGCCGGGTTTGATCTGGTGGAAGTTTCTTCCACTGGATTTGGCGATATAACATCCATTAATGGTTCAAAGGCAATATATGACTTTTTATCTGGCCAATAGAGTGAACTACCCCACGCTTTGCATGGGCCTTTCGAAATCTATGATTTTGAAAGCCCACAAACACGTGTGCACTGGACTGGCAAATTTTAGAGCAAGCCTGTTGATTTTAGTAGTAAAATAATAAATATGACTGTCATGAATATGGCATCAAAAATTAAAATGAATCCTGACATATCCACATCATCAGATCTCAAAGCATGCTTACATAACTTTAAAAATTTCATTTTACTTGCCTCCTTAAATAAAAAAAGGGGATAGTCCCAGCTAATATATTTCTGGTTGATGCCAGTGAATCATCCTGTTAAACTGGTCAAAAGGTTTCGGAAGCTTTGACCACCAGGTATAAACTTCTTAAAGTTAACGCCTATTATCTTTTTTCATTTAATGATTTACATTATTTCTGCTGACAGTTGCATGCTGGCTGGTGCTGGTACGCTGGCTGATAATTGCTGTCCCTTGATAATCTCCATTTCTTCGCTTGTCAAAGCTGTGCAGCCCGTACCAGGCCATACATACTTGTCCCTGATGTGTCTGTGCCAGCGAGGACCTTGAGTTCTTCTTCTGTACTGTTTATACCCATGTTCTGCAGCACTGTTGCAAGCGCTGCAGGTCCGCAACTGAAATCAGTGCTCTGCATTACAATTCCACTGGTGTCTTTTTGTGGAATTGTTTCATTTTCTGCTATTATTGTATCATTCTCTGGATTAAATTAATTAATTCTGTAATGCATCAGCGTAATATAAACTCTAAAATAATAGTTGCTAATACAATTATACCTACAATTATACCCATATACCTCATATACCTAATAATTATCTTCCACAGTGCTTTTTTTTCAGATTTTTCTGTTACCTGTTTAATGTCAACTAAATAAATTATTACCGCAGACAAGATAAAAAGCAGTAGTATGCCAAAATCTATTTTTGTTGGCTGTATAACTAATATTCGATATATCTGAGAAAGACTAACTATTATAAACATTCCGATGAGAATGTAACTGATGATAACATCTTCTTGCTTTTTATTTTTTAAATCCTTTTCTGTCAATCTAACACCTCCTTCTATAAATTAAATTATAAATCCCCACCAGCGCCGAACTACTCTATTTACTCTACTTTTCCTCGTATAGTCTGCAATGTTTCACGGGTCAGGATTTGACTGTTTTCTGATTGTACACTAACTGCAGCTGTTATGTTTGTTGAAGTTTCATTTTCTCTATATATAGGTTTGAACATTTTCCAGTTCATTTATGCTATTCAATAAAAAATCAAGTGATTTTGCAAGTATTAGAAATATAATTGTAAAGACAATTCCTACAATTAATCCCTTTCTAATAGAATCTTTTAAGGGCTGATTGTACACATGATACCCAAAAAGGCAATTTAATAAAAACGTTGCAATTCCCAATGCAGTACCTATAATAATTAATTGATAATCAGCTTGATTGAAAGCAGTTAGCCCAGCTGTAAGGAAAGCTCCCATATATAATCCATTTTCAGCAGACTCTTTCAGGGGTCGCTTGTTTACATAATATTCAATGGCGATCCAGCCTAAAGATGACCCAACAAACCTGATAATAATAATTTCCAGCATAAATATCCTCCATAAAAAGTGTTGCAGGGTTTATCCTGCAGATACTTCCACTCTACAACCATCTAAATTTGGGGGGCTAAAAATTATAATACAGTTTTTTTGAATTAGATTTTTTCTATGTATCCTGCACGAATACCTGGTAAATATTTGTTTGCCAATTCTTGTGATGATTGAGTTCCTACAGGAAATTCATATTCTCCATATACTGTTATCATGTTGCCTTCTTTGAAGGGGATGGTTGCTGAGTAACTGACAAGAATATGATAGTATGGTGAGAGTTCTGGAACTTTAAGTTCAATGTATGTTCTTGTTTTGTCAAATTGTATATATTCTTCTTTTTTTTGTATTTGGCCTTTTACTTTGACTTTTTGTCCGTTTAGAGCTTTAAAATCTTTAGATAATTCAGATAGGTTAATTTCGGTGCAGGAATTTTTATATGATGAAATACTGGCTTCTCCTGTAAGAGCAGGTACATAAAAATCACTTTCCTTACCTTCAAAAGTAAAAGGTATTCCCAATATTAATACATAAGCAAAAGCAGCTACTATTATAATTAGTATCACTGTCAAAACTTTACTCAATTCCCTCATTACAAAACCTCCAGTAAAAATAATGATTATTTTCACTTCTTTTCTATGTATGCTGCACGAATAACTGGTAAATGTTTATTTGCTATCTCTGGTGGTGCATCAGTTCTTCCAGGGTAATGGTATTTTCCATAAACCGTTATCATATCGCCCTGTGTAAATGTAAGTGTCCCAGAGTAATTGACAAAAATGTAAGGGTCAGGTGAAAGTCCTGGGATTTTAAGTACTATAGATGTTCTTGCTTTGTCAAATTGTACATACTCTTTTTTTTCTATTATTTCGCCCGTTACTTTTACATTTTTATCAATTAAGGAATAAGGATCTTTTGATACTTGTGATAAGTTAAGTTCAGTGCATGAATTTTTATATGCTAAAATATTGGCTTCTCCTGTAACAGCGGGTACATAAAAATCACTTTCCTTACCTTCAAAAGACAGCCCAAAAATTTGAATATAACCTATAAAACCTACTGCCGCTATTATTAGTAGTACTACTGAAATTCTTATTTTTTTATTCATTTTATCACCATCTTTAATTTAAAAAGTTAAAAAAAGATATAAACTGCTGTTATTTAAGTTTATAACTCTTCAACTAAAGGTATCCGATGTTAGTAAGTAAATTACTATACATTCTCCTGCTAATCAATAATATGGTCAAGGAGGAGTAAAACGAGAAGCAGCAGTCCATGGTAATGTTTCTACAAGTCTCCATACTTTGTGCCATCCATATACCTTACGATACCATCCCCACCTCCGATGCCAACCTTTAACCCATACAAAGCTTATCCTATCCGAGTGAGTAATGCCATGGGGCGGAATTACCATGCAGTACCAACCATAGACCCACTCATACCAACTATAAAACCATCCCTTTACCCATACTTGTACCCATGCTCCTTGTCCCCTAATACTCTGCATCTCTCCAGTTGTCAAAGTTTGACTGTTTTCTGGTTGTATACTACCTGTATCTGTTAAATTTTCTGTACTGTTATTAGCCTGTTCTGCTGTTTGATTAACTTGCATGTTGGGATCAGTTATAACCAGAGCATTGCCTGTGAAAATTGCACTGAATTTTTCTCTGGTCATTTCAATGTTTCCAAGGCTTGGATCAGCAAGGTAAACGCTTTCATTGCTTATTTTTCTGATTACACTGTAATGGCCTTCACCATCAATTGTCACATGAACTATCATGTTAGGTCTAAGATCTTCAACTGATAATCTCATACCAGTTGCATTTACGCCTTTTGATTGTGCCGTACGTACCAGGCCATACATACTTGTCCCTAATTTATCTGTGCCACTTAGAACCATGAGTTTCTGTTCTGTTACGTTGATTCCCATATTATTTAGAACTGTGGCAAATGCTGCGGGTTCATTTTAATTATATTTTCCATCAGGATGTTTTGAAGTTTTATTTTCTCTGTCTGTGCTTTGGGAACATTTTTCGTTCATTTAAATAACAGATCTAATAAAAAATCAATTATTGGAGGCAGAATTACAGTAGCCATAATCCCCATATATAATCCAAATATAACAGACCTTTTTAAAGACATCTTTTCCACAAAATAGCCAAATAAAAGAAAACCTAAGGCCCACATAACAAATTCGGTGATAAATTCCTGCATAATGTCCTCTCTGAAAAAATGTATCTTTGAAAACCAAATGTTTTCAAAGCCCGAAAATCCATGATTTTCGACGGTTCTGTAAAATCTTCGATTTTACGAACCCAGAAAAATTGAGAATTTTTCGGCGGCTGCAGGGTTTATCCTGCAGATACTTCATCTCTACAACTATTTATCCAATGTTGTCTGTATCCATTTCTCCAGCTGTTAAATTCTGTGCACTGCTATTAGCCTGTTCTGCTGTTTGATTAAGGGGACCGCTTATCAATAGTGCGTTCCCCGTATAGATTTCATTGAATTTTTCCCGGGTCATTTCAATGTTTCCAAGGCTTGGATCTGCAAGGTAAACGCTTGTATCTGTTACTTCCCGTACAACACTGTAATGGCCTTCGCCATCCAGTATAATGTGCACGATGTTGTTAGGTTTAAGATCATTAACTGATAATTTCATACCAGTTGCACTTAAACCTTTTGCTTTCGCTGCTTCTGATAATCCGTGCATTGTTGTCCCTGATGTATCTGTGCCAGCGAGGACCTTAAGTTCCCCTTCTGTTGCGTTGATTCCCATGTTCTGCAGCACTGTTGCAAGCGCTGCCGGTCCACAACTGAAATCAGTGCTCTGCATTACAATTCCAGTGGTATCTATTTGTGGAATTGTAGCAGTAACATTTTCTGCACCTGTAGTATCGTTTTCTGAAACCACAGAATCTAAACCCTCATCTAAAAGCTGCGCATCTGCACCTGTAGCCTCTGCTGGTACAGGATCATCGCTCATTGTAGTATTTGTACTTGACACATTCGCAGTCAACGTTTCATTTTCTGCTCCCGTTGCCTGCCTACTTTCAACTGCTTCTACTAATTCAGATGCAGATGCAACATCTGCACCCTTTCCTTTAACTGCCATTGTATCGGCAGTTTCACCATACTGTGTAGCAATTGCTGGTGCCACTCCAATAATGAGTGCCACAAGCAGAACTGCTACCAATTTATACATTATTCATGCCTCCTTTATATTCACAATTCTCTGTCTGTAAAATAACTTCCTGTTATCTTACAATTTTTTGGTCTGTAAAATCATGTCATATAAAGGTTGTGGTTTTAACGCTGTATAAAAACGCAAAATTTGTTCTAACAGAACAATTTTGTCCTAACAGGACAATATTGTTCTAAGAGAACCTAAAAATTTAACACCCACAACACAAATGTTTAAATAGTTTAAATTACATACCAGAAGGTTTAGTTTAAAATTTGTTCATTTCTTCTTCAACCTTTCCATGAAATACAAGGAGGTACCATAGATATTTCACCAAAAAAGATAATCCTTGACTTTCAAAAGCTTCGCTTTTGATTGCCCGAAAATCCCACAAAATCCCACAAAATCTTCGATTTTGGGGCCTTCGAAAATCAAAGATTTTCGATGTTTACGGAGCATAGCTCCGTAACCGTAAAAAATCAGAGATTTTTTACATGCCCCGGAAATTCTACGAATTTCCGAGGGCCACAAACACTTTGTGTTCGTGGGCTTTGATTTTCGACGGCTTTCAAAAACTTCGTTTTTGATTGCCCGAAAATCCCTCAAAATCTTCGATTTTGGGGCCACAAACACTACGTGTTTGTTGGCTCTGATTTTCGACGGCTTCAATAGACTCACACACTTCATTAGAGATATATTAATAGCACGAACATCCAATCTGGTAGAAGATTACTACAGACAAACCGACCCAAATCAAATCAAGAAAATATACAAAACTGCACAGGGAATACTCAGCTACCTAATCCATAAAATGAAAAAATGGATACGAAAACACGGGGAATACATCAAACCCTAATAACTTTACAGATCCATTTTAGATTTAAATTTATATGGAATGATTTTAATAATTATTATATCAAATTACATGTTAGAATACTTTTAAAAAGAATTTTTAAACAATAGGGATCCTTCAATTGATGTGAAGTTTTGGAATAAGTTTTCCAAACGTTCGTATATTTATTATTGATTTAACTGGAGCTATTTTATGGATACAAGAGAAATTAAACTTTCAGGACATATAATTGATTCTCTAACTCTCCCAAAAACCCTTGATCTTATAATGGACATGGGCGGTGACTTCGAAATCCTTGATATTCATGTGGGTAAACTTAAAAAAGATGCAAGCCATGCAAGGATTAAAGTTACAGGAACTGATGAGATCCATTTAGGTGAAATACTGGATGAATTAAGTGAGATAGGAGCAGTAATTGTAGAAATAAAGGAAATTGAACTTCTAAGATCTGAAAAAGATAAAACACTCCCTGAAGATTTCTATTCAACCACAAACCATCCAACTTTTGTAAGATATGGAGGGGAATGGATAGAAGTTGAAGGTATAGAAATGGACTGCATGATTGTAATTGACTTAGAAAGTAGAAGAGCTCTATGTAAACCTATTGGTAAAATAAAAGAAGGAGATTTAATAGTTGTTGGAAGGGAAGGAATTAAAGTCGTCCCTCCAGAAAGACCAAGAGGAAAAAAAGGTGTTTTTGAATTTATGTCCAGCGAAGCCTCTTCAGAAAAACCGGTGAGGTCAATAATAAAAAAAATAGCCTCTGAAATCAGAGAAATTAAAGAAAAAAGAGGTAAAATAGCTATTGTAGCGGGACCGGCAATAATACACACTGGATCAGCTCCATTACTTGCAAAAATGATTAGAGAGGGAATTATCGATGTTTTATTTGCTGGAAATGCCCTGGCAACTCACGATATTGAAAATGCACTCTATGGGACATCACTTGGAGTATGCACCGGAAGTGGTGAAGCAGTTGTTCGGGGACATAGGCACCATATTTATGCGATTAACGAAATAAACAAGGCAGGTTCAATAAAAGAAGCTGTTGAAAATGGGATTCTAAATAGTGGAATAATGTATGAGTGTGTGAAAAATAACGTACCTTTTGTTCTTGCAGGTTCAATAAGAGATGATGGACCTCTTCCAGATGTTATAACAGATGTAATGGATGCACAGGAAGAAATGCGCAAATATGCACAGAATGTTGACATGGTGATCATGATTGCAACAATGCTCCATTCTATAGCTACGGGAAATATGTTACCTTCCTATGTGAAAAGCATATGCGTGGATATAAATCCTGCAACAGTCACAAAACTTGCTGATAGGGGCAGTGCCCAGGTTGTTGGTATAGTTACTGATGTTGGAGCATTTTTACCTGTACTTTATGAAAATTTAGAAGGATTAGAGTGCATTAAAGAATAAGAACTTTTGACTTAAATAGATTGCAGGGACTGTAAAGTAATGGGTGTTGAACGCATGTTGTGATTTCAACCTAATATTCTTTCTTTCATTAATTAATATCAGCATCAAGTAACTTTAAAACCCACTTTAGCTCATTATTTTAAATCTCACTATTGTGCTATTACTCTCTTCATCATGTTCTTGTTCTATATATGATGCTTTCTGATTCTTGATATAATTGATTAAATGACAATATATAATACCTGGAGCAAAAATAACAGGTAGATTTTCTTTATGTAACTCCACGATACCTTCACACAATGTAGGATTTACTATCTTTAAAACCCCCTCTCCATCATTTTCAGAATAGATCAAATTATCGCAAACCTCCAAATCTTCAATGAATGCTCTTTTTACTGATTCTTCGCTTAAATTATTTTTATCAATCATGTTTTGAGAATGAAGATAATCCACAATATATTTAGCCACCAGTCTAGAAAGCACCCGTGAATTTTCTCCAAACAATTGAAATACCGCCTTATTCATTAAATATACCATTGTATTGTATATTGGCACTCCTGATTTCATTATATAACCTCCATATCTGCCATACATTTTATTATTTGGAAAGATAATAGGTGTTGAATGCATGTTGTGATTTCAACCTTAAATTTCAACCTTAATATTCCTTCTTTCATTGAATAGGGACATATTTGATTAAAAAATTTTCAATAAAAAATATCAACCCAATAATTTACAACCCCGATTGCATTAAAAAATAAGAATTTTAAAAATATGGTTTTAAGCAAAGGTGGTAATGGCAGAAGGAAGTCTAAAACCATATTTTCTTGAATTAAATAGATTAACTCTTAAATTACATGATAACACCTCACTCAAAACTTCCAACAAATATGCTTTCAGCTATTTTCCTGTTCAGGGTGACTCTGCTTTCATCCATCATGAATAAGGGAGATTCACTTGCCCGGATTATGGTGATTTTTTTACCCGGTAAAATGTGAATGGGGATTCTTTCATGCAAATCTTTAACCTCTGAATTGATATAGACAATTCTACCTGATTCGCCTTCTTTTAAATGTGTAAGTGGTAAAACCGATTTTTCAATGATTTCTTTTATTTTCACGCTGCAGTTTTTCACACTGCAGTTACATTGGCTTTCTTTGTTACAGCTACATGCAGGTATTTGTTTGCCATGAGGACACTTTTTAGGGTGATTAAGGAGGCTACATACACATTCTTCAGTATTTCCTTCCATAATGAGCTCCAGATTGTGGGCTGCAGTTTCCATTTCATTTCCAGTTACTCCTAAAGCGTCATAGACCAGTTTTTCAGCCAGCCTGTGTCTTCGTATTATTTTTTTGGATTCTTCCAAACCAAGCCTGGTTAGGAAAACTTTATTTTGATGACAATCAATTAAATTAAGTTTTTTAAGAGATTTAAACAGAGGTTTATCCGCTGTTTCAGCTTTTAAGTACACCTGTTTTTTTTGTTCGAAGTGTTCATACATTTTTTTCAGTATCTCTGCTTCTCTTTCATTTATTTCCATTTTCTAACCTCCAGATATTATCAATTTTTAGGTAAGCCTAAATTCATAGTTAGGTATACTTAAATCTTTTTGGGTATATAAACTTTTCTATTCAGTCTTCAAAAATTCAGATAGACAAAATCAGAAGGTATGGAAAACTAAACTTTAAAAATTTTTGTGCCTATGATTTTGAGAGCACGGATTTTAACCAATTACATCTTTAACAATCCGAATAATTCCTTTTAAAGTGCTATTTTCCAGACACTCTACATCAAGATTCTTAATCTCAAGACATAAAGCAGGGATCATTACTCGCTCGTACAGTGGGCAAACAGTTATTATATTTCTTCCATCAGCTTTTAATTTTTGCCTGAGTAAATAGCCTGTTTTTTTGGGATCATCAGCCTCTAAAGCTACTGTAATACTTCTTTTATCAGGATAAACTATCGATTTAAGCTTTTTTTTTATAAATAAACATGAATTCACGGTTTTTTCTAAGTAATCAGGTGCATTTTTGATTTCCTCACGTATACCTGCACAAATAACATGATCTGCCTTTAAAGACCTTAATATGAACTTTGATTTTTTAAAAATTTCATTATCATCTGTAGAAATGAAACCTCCGCTTCCAACATTGACAGTTTTAGGAGAACCAGTTGAAGCTAAAATAATGGGGGCATGATTTCCATTTGCAAGTCGTTTTTCTTTGTCCCCGATTCCTCCAGAAGCATCTTCCACTAAAGTTACACCATTATTATCGCATACTTTAAATAAATCTTTAACTGGTTGCTCTGCAATATATCCGGCAAAACTTGTGACAAACAAAGCTTCTGGAGAGTGTTTATGAATAAATTCATCTAAAATATCAGTATTAATTATACCAAGCTCTGTAGGTATTTCTACAGTCTCAAGACCGAAAATTTCAGCAGCATCTTTAAATCCTGTCCAGCCTCCCTGATCTGGAATTAAAATTCTGCCTTTGAAAGTACTCATAACTGTTAGAATGGCTGCATTACCACTGCTTACCACTTTTGCATGTTTATGTCCAGTTAAAGCACAGATTTCATTTTCTGCTGATTTTATATAATTCTGCTTATTTTTTAAGTCTGTTTGCATTACTGCCTCACGCATTGCATATATTGATTCTTTTGATTGTTTTTTAAATTTCAATTCCAATTATATCATCCCATAACTAAAAATCAGTGCAAAGATATATTTATTTAAATTATTAATTTATTCATATTAAAACATATGTAAACTTATCGAAAGGAGACATAAAGATGTTAATATCTATAAAATGGTTTCCCCCATCATGGTTCTACATAAAAACAGAAAATAGAGTTATTTATATTGATCCTGCTTATTTAAAAACATATTTTAAAGATTATCCTGAAAAAATTGAATTTTCAACATGGCCTGATGAAATCGACGGATTACCTGAAAAAGACCTTGAAAAAGCAGATTTAATTTTAATTACCCATCATCATAAGGATCATTGCAAGCATGTTACAGTAAAAAGACTTAAAAATGATAAAACAGTTATTTTAGCTCCTGAAATTTGTAAAAAAGAATTAAAAGGAAAATTTAAAGTTGTAAAATCGGGTGAAGAAATAAATTTTGAAGATATAAAAATTAAAGTTGTTGATGCTTACAATACTCCAGAAGGACACTCCACCAAAAAATTCCATAAGAAAGGAGAAGGAATTGGCTATTTAATCAAAGTGGAAGATAAAACCATTTATCACGCCGGAGGTACTGATTTTATACCTGAAATGAATGATTTTGAAGATATTGATGTGGCTTTAATTCCAATTGGTGGAACTTTTACTATGGACATGGGGGAAGCTGTTGATGCTGTTTTAGCCATTAAACCCAGATTTGTAATCCCAATGCACATGAAAGATGCAGATCCTGAAGAATTTAAAAAATTAGTTGAGGAAAAATCAGATGTTAAGGTTTTACCACTTGAAATTGGTGGAATTTATGAATTATAATCTAAAGTTTTATTTTAAGCCTTAAAAAAACCATCAAGTGTTGTTTGTCTTGATCTAATCAATTCCTGAAGAAGAGTACTTGTCTCTTTGAATCTCTCCATAGGAAGCTCTAATTTAGATTCAATATAATTTAAAGCTGTTTTCATATCTTCAAATTCCCGTGGAATTTCGTTCATTGCGTTTCTAACATTTTCCCGGACATTAAAAACACCAAGAGGCACATAGCCATTATAAGCTTCTCTAAGTACTATTACGCCAGCCTGTTTCTTTTCACGTGCCAGTGTCTCAAGAACAGCCATTTTACAGGTGTAATAACACCCACCAACACGAGAATATTCCTTTTTTCCACCGTTTAGCTCATGATCAGCAAATATCAGTTCTTCACGACCTAAAACATGTAAAAATGCTTCAATCCATTCATATTGCCATTCTGTTGGAAGTAATAGCACTGCATAGTAGTTATTTAGACTCTGGAATTCATGAACACGATAAGTATCCAGTATATCATAACCTCTGACTTCTTTAAGTAAGTTATCAGCTATTATGGTGTCACAGGCTGTAATTGACCATCTGGTAGGTACCAATCTCCTGTTTTTACCGATTCCCATTGTTCCAACAGAAAAAGCCTTCTGTATATTTGAAAATGGTAATTCATTGCTATGTAAATCTAAAACTGCTTCTGCAGCCTTAAAATCAGTGTCATAATAAACTTTTTCCAGTTGATGGTCCCATTTAACACTTTCTATGTCAAATTTTTCAATTAAAGCACTGGGGCCATGAGGAGCTGTTTCATCACTGAATGAAAGTCCCCGTGGACGACTTCCAAATTCAGCCTCGCTTTCAATTGATTTTGATGAAAGAGAAATTTCTTGAAGTTTTTCAACAAAAGAATTATCAAAGTCCTGTATGCCTACTGTTTGTTTTCCCCTCACAAGACTCAATCTGTAGCCTATAATCTCTTCCTGTGTTGTTTGACCTGGAATCCACGATTCAGGCCGGTCCATAATTGATATATCACCCTGTAATGGCGCAATCATCGGTCCAGCATACACTTTAGGGTAATTCCAGCTTCCAATAAAAACTGAAGGCGGCGTAGTTCCATCAAGCTCTTTTCCCACATCTACAGATTTAACATTAAGATTAGAAGTGATCTTTTTAAGGTAAGCTCTTTTACCTTTAATCATGTTAATATATTTTCATATACATGGATAAAAAACTAATTGTATGTGGAGGCACTAATCATAAAAACAATTCTCTGTTATGGTGATTGAAAAAGGCTTGAAATGGAGAAAACTGTAAAAGAAATTCTTAAATAGTGAGGAGTTTAAATGAAGAAATCTGAAAATGATTTTTTCCCAGAAATTCAAACAAAAAGGCTTTTTCTACGTAAAATATCATTAAAAGACGCTTCAGTACTGTTTAAATACTGGTCAGATCCTGAAGTAACAAAATATCTGAATATAAACACTTTTAAAAATATCGAACATGCTTTAAGCTTAATAAGGATATTAAACAGTTTGTATAAGAAAAAAGAAGGTATACGGTGGGTAATTATAACTAAAAAAGGCAATAAAGTCATTGGAACATGTGGTTATAATAACTGGGTAAAAAAAAGTTCAAGGGGAGAAATTGGATACGAACTGGGTCAGGAACACTGGGGAAATGGATATGCTACAGAGGCAGTTAAAGAAATACTCAAATATGGATTTAAAACCATGAATTTAAACCGTATAGAAGCCTTCACAGTTCCAGAAGCATGGCGATCCATTAAAGTGCTTGAAAAACTCGGATTTAAAAAAGAGGGAATGCTCAGGGAATACGGATACTGGAACATGAAATACCGGGATGAAAATATTTATTCATTATTAAAAAGGGAATGGATTAAAAATAAATAGATTTCAGGAAATACGAGAAAAACTACAGAAGCTGCACTTCAAAAAAAATTCTTTTTAAGCAAATTCAATTGTACTTGGTGGTTTATCACTAACTGAAAGTGATACATGGGTTACTTCAGGCACTTCAGCTGTAATCCTTGCTGAAATTGTTCTTATCATTTCCCATGGAAGTTCGGGCACATGAGCAGTCATAGCGTCCCATGATTCCACCATTCGTAAAACAACAAGATATCCAAAATCTCTTATATCTCCCTTAACTCCTGTAACCTTTGTGTCGGTTAAAACTGCGAAATATTGCCAGAGAGTTTTATCAAGCCCTTCTTTTTTAACTTCTTCCTCTACTATGGCGTTAGCTTTTCTACAGATTTCTATTTTTTCAGGAGTTAGTGTCCCAACAATCCGAACAGCAAGCCCTGGGCCAGGAAAAGGCTGCCTGTTAACTATTTCATCAGGAAGCTCAAGTTTTGAACCTAAAACCCTGACTTCATCTTTATAAAGTTCTCTTATGGGCTCTACAAGCTTTAAAACTAATCCATGAGGTAATGCAACATTGTGATGAGATTTAATTTTACCCTCACTTTCTATCCAGTCAGGAGCTATTGTCCCCTGAACTAAAAATTTAGCGCCTATTTTTTCAGCTTCTCTTTCAAATACCCTTATAAAAACTTTGCCTATTATCTTACGCTTCTCTTCAGGGTCTTCCACTCCTTCAAGCGCCTTTAAAAATTCTTCTTTAGCATCAATGCAATCAAAATTTAAACGTTTTTCAAAGGTTTTCTGCACATATTCTGCTTCCCCTTCACGAAGAAGCCCGTGATCAACAAATACTGCTATAAGATTATCGCCAATAGCTTCAGAAACTAATACAGATGCAACAGAGCTATCAACACCACCAGAAAGTGCAATCACTGCTTTTTCATTCCCTATTTCTTCTTTAATTTTTGTAATTGATTCTCTTATAAAATCAGCTGGATCAAGCATGTTTTCACCTTAATTAAGTTATGAATGATAAAAATTATTCTTTAGGAGAGTATAATTTTTGATGTTTATAATCTTTTAGTATTAATTTTTAGCTGCGTTTAGCCCGGGACTGTAAAGCTATTAGAGTTTATAAAAAAATATCTGATTTTTCAACACCCCGTAACTTTACAACATCTAAAAAAGAAAGTATTTTTATATTAAATGACATAATTCAAATCCCATGTCGATGATGAGCAAATTCAGAGAAATTAAGCCAGAGACCGCATTTCTTATTATAGGTTTAGTATACGGGCTTTGTTTTCTTATTGTAACTCCTGCACTCCAGGTTCCTGACGAATATGAACATTTTTACAGGGTATTATACGTAAGTGAAGGACATATACTTCCTGAGAAGGTTGGCAATATGTCAGGGGTTTATATTCCTGAGAGCGTTCATTTAACTGCTTCTGAAATATCCAGTGAATGGTTTTCATTTATAAAAGATAGAGATAACAAGATAAACCTGACTTCTCTTTTGAACATACAATTTAACAGCCAGAATAGAGTTTTTGAAGATATTTCCAGGATTGCCGTCATTACATATTCTCCTGTTCCTTACATAGTCCCTGCATTTGCCATGGCACCCGGAAAGCTGCTTAATTTATCTCCACTGATTTTAATATACCTTGGAAGGCTGGCTAATCTATTGGTATGGGTTTTTTTAACCTATCTTGCAATTAAGATAATTCCAGTGCATAAATGGGTTCTTTTTATGATTGCATTAATTCCAATCACTCTTTTTGAAGCAGCTTCACTTTCAGCAGATAGCTTGATACTGGGTTTATCTTTCATTATAGTTGCAATTTTCTTTAAATATGCTTTCGATGATAATAAAAAGAGAATTAATATAAAAGATATTTATATTTTGTTTATACTCATTTTACTGCTCTCATTATCAAAACAGATATATTTTCTGCTTTTATTATTGATATTTCTCATACCTTCTGAGAAATTTGGGGGTAGAAAAAAAATGTTTTATGTGGCAGCATTTTTATTTTTTACCATAATTCTGATTAGCGGGGGCTGGAATATGCTTGTTAAAGACCTCTATGTTCCTATTGTGCCTCAGGTATCTATTTCAGGTCAGATTGCATATATTTTAGGAGATCCTTTAAGATTTCCCTATGTACTATTAAATACATTTTTTCATCGTGGGTTTTCTTACCAGCTTTTATTTGTAGGAAATTTCTGGCTGGACATTCCTTTACCAATGTGGTGGATTGGTGTATATGTTCTTTCAATGATTCCTGTAGCTTTAATTGATAAAAGCATAGTTTTAGTGAGTAAAAAACAAAAATTAATCTCATTTGCAATTTTTACAATAATTTTTTTACTTGTGTGTGCATTTGTGTATATTTCATGGACTGTTGTAGGTCAAAATATAATAGATGGTATTCAGGGAAGGTATTTCATCCCGATTCTCCCCTTGCTATTTCTGTTATTGTTTAAAATAAGAAATTTTGATAATTATAAAAATAAAATCTTTTTAGAAATTCAAAATAACTTTAATTCAATAATAATTACTTATACAGTAATTTATCTTCTGATAACCATTTTGATTTTCGTTACAAGTTATTGTGTTTAATTAGGAGTCAAATATCATTTTTAAGCTAAGCTCAATCAACTGATTTCAATTATAAGGCATTATTAAACATCCAAATAGAGTTAATGGACTTCATCCGAGATTAACAAAAAATCACCAACATTTCCAGATTTTATGGAGATTAGTTTTAATGTTATTAAAAGTTTGGGTGCTGTAAAGTTATTATAATAAACATTCAATAATTTATTACCCTTATTTTTAGCTACTGAAAAGTTTTATATGCCATAACCACCTAAAAACTAAAACTATTAAAATAAATAGTCTAAGATTATATTATAATATATTAAATCCATTTTCATAAAAATAAATTTATAACTTTAAATTAATAGGAATAATTAAAATTATTTTATTAATAGTGATTATTATGGCGGATACAAAAAAAAATACCATAGACAAATTAATCAAAAATCAGACTGATAGGACCCATATTCAATTTTTCCGTTATATTTTCGTTGGTGGAGTAGCTTTCATTGTAGACTTTTCTTCTTTATTTATATTTACTGATATTTTCGGCGTTTTTTACCTTATTTCTGCTGCAATAGCGTTTATTTTGGGATTAATTGCTAATTATGCTTTAAGTATAAGCTGGGTTTTTAATAAACGTACTTTAGACAACAAATTGTCAGAATTTACAATTTTCGCTTTCATTGGAGTAATAGGGATTTTTTTAAATGTGCTCATTATCTATGTATTTACAGAGTATGCTGGGCTTTTTTACCTTCTCTCTAAAATCATTGCAGCAGCTTTAATCTTATTCTGGAATTTCTCTGCAAGAAAAATTACTTTATTTAGATAGAAAATAGATAAATAGTGGAATAATAATAAAAACTGATTATACAACTTACTCAATTTTTCACCGGAGAATATTACCATGAGCCAGAAAACAGCAATTATTATTGGAGCAGGACCTGCAGGATTGACCGCAGCCTACGAATTACTTGATAAAACTGATATTAAACCAATAATTTATGAAATGAGTGATGAAATAGGCGGAATTTCTAAAACTGTTAAATATAAAGGTAACAGAATTGATATAGGTGGTCACAGGTTCTTTTCAAAAAATGATAAAGTTATGGAATGGTGGCAAAACATCATGCCTCTTCAGGGCGCACCTGCAAAGGATGACACAGCACTTGGAAGAGAAATACCACTTAAAACAGAATGTCTTAAAAGAGAAATAGGCCAGAAAGAGACTGAAAAAATTAATGCTCCTGACCCTGAAAAAGATGACCAGGTAATGCTTAATCGTGGGCGTCTTTCACGCATATTTTTCCTTAGAAAGTTTTTTGATTATCCTATTTCCCTTAATTTCAATACTTTTTCTAATTTAGGCCTATGGCGAACCATTAAAATTGGTGCAAGTTATGCTAAGATTTCACTGTTTCCTATTAAAGATGAAAAATCTCTGGAAGACTTTTTTATAAATAGATTTGGACGTGAACTCTATTTAACCTTCTTTAAAGATTACACTGAAAAAGTGTGGGGAATAGACTGCAATAAAATTAACCCGGAATTTGGTTCTCAAAGAGTGAAAGGATTATCCATAAAAAAAGTTATTTCCCATGCAATTAAAAGCAAATTTTCAAGGGATTCATCACTGGAGCAGAAAAAAGTGGAAACAAGTCTCATTGAACAATTTATGTACCCTAAATTTGGTCCAGGGCAATTATGGGAAGAAGTTGCAAATATAATCAGCTCAAATGGGGGAAAAATATTTTTTAAGCAGGAAGCTGTGGGAATTGAGCATGATGAAGAAAATGTAACAAAGATTAAAATAAAGGATCATTCCACAGGTGAGATTAAACCTGTAGAAGGGGATTATTTCTTCTCAACAATGCCTGTAAAAGACTTGATTAATTCCATGGATAACGTTCCAGCGGACATTCAAAAAATTGCAGATGGATTAATGTATCGCGACTTTATTACAGTTGGACTGCTTTTAAACGAACTTAAAATAAAAAATGAAACCAGGCAAAAGACTGTTAATGATATAGTCCCTGATAACTGGATTTACATACAGGAAAGAGATGTTAAACTCGGCAGACTACAAATATTCAATAATTGGAGTCCTTATCTTGTAAATGACGATAGTAAAGTGTGGATTGGACTTGAATATTTCTGTAATGAAGGAGATGAATTATGGAACACTCCTGATGATGATTTTGCCAGTTTTGCAATTGATGAACTTGCAAAAATCGATATTATAAATAGAGAAGATGTTCTGGACAACGTTGTTATAAGGGTTCAAAAGACATATCCTGCCTATTTTGGGACGTACGAAAACTTTGACGCAATTAGAGAATTTACAGATAAATTTGAAAACCTATTTTTAATTGGCAGAAATGGAATGCATCGATATAACAATATGGACCATTCAATGCTTACTGCAATGACTGCAGTTGGAAATATTATTAATAACGTGAATTCTAAGGAAAATATCTGGTCCATTAATGCTGAAGAAGAATATCACGAGGAAAAATAATTTTAAAAGCAGATTATTCAGCTTTTTAATAGGTTTCAAATGATGATGGATGTTGTGGTATGGGGTCACTTAAGAAGATATTCTTTACATACATTATAAAAGTTTTCTAAAAGCTTGGGACCCTTTTCAGTGTGATAAACTTCAGGATGGAACTGAATACCATATAAAGGCTTTTTTTCATGTTTTATAGCTTCAATAGCACATATTGGTGAATCTGCAAGTATTTTAAAACCTTCTGGTAACTTTTTCACCTCATCTTTGTGAGATGCCCAGACCTTCATGGAATCTCCCAGGCCCTTAAATATGTCCTCCTCGTCTTTTATGTTTATTTCAATTTTTGCATAGCTTTCAATACCTGCAGCACCAACTTCTCCTCCGTAAGCCTGTGCAATTATTTGATGGCCCAGACATATCCCTAAAATAGGTAAATCTAACTCTTTTACATATTTAAAGCAATTCCCTGCCCTTTCAAGTGATGGACCGCCACTCAGTATAATTCCTGCAGGTTCTTTTTCATTTATTTTTTCAAGAGCTGTTGAATTGGGAATTATCATGGAGGGAATCTTCAAATAATGTAAAGTTCTCTGAATTCTGTGAGTATACTGCCCGTGATTATTTACAACTAATATTTTCATTACATATCTCCTGATTAACGTTTATTTTTAGTAGATTACTTGAGTAGAAACCGGGGTTTTTTAGGCTGAGGGTGCTGGATACACCCATCAATTTTTTGAATAAGGAATTATTTGACCTAAAAAATTTAAAACCCTCATTTAGAAAGGTATAAATATATTAAAATATTTATTAAATATATGGATATTAAAGACATACTATATATAATCATAGCTATTATACTTGCAGTGATTGTGTTCCATCTATTCATCTGGCTGCTTCCAATAATTATCATTCTGGTTATAGCTTATGTTATATACATATTACTGAAAAGCAGGGATAGACACTGATTTAATATGTAAGTTCGCCTTAAATTGAGCCCTGATGGATTTAAAAACTAATTTTTTCATTTAATCAAGAAGGAATTTAATGCAAGATCTAACAGGTATCAAAATGGAAAGAGGATTACTTTATGAGACCATTATAACCACTAAAAATACTAATGGAACTCCTAATGCTGCCCCAATAGGCGTATTATGTAAGAATGAATCTCAAATTGTGCTCTATCTTTTTGAAGGAACCCATACACTTCATAATATTAAATCCAATGGACGTTTCATTGTTAATATTTTAAAGGATCCGGTGATTTTTACAGAAAGCACACTGGGAGAACTCTCACCTGATTATTTTAAAATGCATGAAAATGATTTCTATATAAAAAATACTGATGCATTCTTCACTGCAGCAGTAACCAATGTTAGAGAAGTCCAAAAAAATGATGATATGGGTAAATCTAAGCTGAATATAATAACTGCAGATGTAGAAGAAATTATTATTAAAAATAAAAATGTAGAACCTTTAAATAGAGCAATTTATGCAGTAATAGAATCTCTGGTATATTTAAGCAGAATAAAAATGGTTGATGATAAAACAGCTGCTAATTATTTAGAGCGAATTAACGAAATGTCAAAAGTAGTAAGCCGTACTGGGAGTTTAGAGCATAAAAAAGCAATGGTTCAAATATTGAATTCTCTAAAAGAGATTTTAAATTCGGCTCCATGATCATTTTCCAGATCAATAAGACCATCAAGCTGTCTTACAAGTGCATTTACCATCTGCATTCCAGTTGTTTTAGGATAAATAATGTCAAAATCACCAGGTAACCCTATACCATTATCTTTTACTTCTAAGATATAAATATTTTGATTTAAAGAGAGGTTTATATCTATTTTACAGGCCTTTTCTGGATAATCATACATATATTTTCCATTTTTTTCAATTAAATCCTTAAAAGAAGGTTCATTTTCTCCTAAACTGTTTAATGTCATTGGAAAAGCATGTTTTATGGAATTGGTCACAAGTTCATTAATAATAAGACCACAGGGAACTGCAGTATCTATATCCAGCAAAATACCATTTGCACTTATGCTAACTTCTATTTGATCAGGATCAACAGCATAAATATTGAACAGGTAATCTACAATGTCTTGAGCGTATTTAGAAAAATCTACTATTCCAAAATCTTCAGATCGAGAAAGTTGTTCATGAATTAATGCTATCGCTTTAACTCTATTTTGACTTTCCTGATAAATTTCAACAGGTTCTTTATCTACGGCATTGGAGCATTCCAGTCCCATTAAATTGGAAATCGTCTCCAGGTTATTTTCCACCCTTTTGTGAATTTCTTCAAGAAGTACCTTTTTTTCAAGAAGAGAAGTTCTAATTTCTTCTTCAGCATTTTTACGTTCTTCAATTTCTTTTTTAAGCTGAATATTAGAATTTTTTAATTCCAGAGTTCTCTGTTCTACCAGTTCTTCCAGGTGATCGCTATATTTTAATAACTCTATTTCATTTGCCTTACGCTCAATTGCATAACAAATAGATCGGACTAATAGACTGCTTTCAACATTTCCCTTAATTAAATAATCCTGAGCTTCTCCTTTCACTGCTTTAATTGCAGTATCTTCATCATCGAAACCACTTAATATTATAATTGGTATTTCTGAAACTGATTCGCTGGCTTTATAGAACGTTTCAATTCCTTTACTATCTGGTAAGTTTAGATCAAGTAAAAGTACTTGAATTGAATTTTCATTAATAATTTCCAAGCCTTCTTGCAGTTTTCGTGCATTGTAAAGCTTAAATCTTGTATTTTGTGATTCTTTTAACATTTCTCTTATTAAAGCCGTGTCTGCAAGGTTATCTTCTATAACAAGAACATTGATTTGTTTATTTTCCATCATGCCCTCCATAAATATATTTATGTTTTAAATTAAAAAAGAGAGTCTAAAAGAATTATTTCAACCGGATGATCATATTATTCTTTTATATTACTTAAATTTTTTTATTATATCCACAAATTCAAACTTTTCAACATCAAATAGGCCCATATCACTTATTTTAAGCTTTGGAATCACTAAAAGGGCCAGAAAAGACATTGACATGAAAGGGGAAGCAAGTTTACACCCTTGATCAACCAGGATGCTGTGCAACGCTTTAAGTTTTAAAGCAACTTCTTCAGCATTTTCTGTACTCATAAGGCCTCCTATTGGAAGCTTTAATGAATGTTCATTACCCTTTGATGAAACAGCAAGACCACCTTTGTTTTCAATGACTTTGTTAACAGTATTAGCCATATCATTGCTGTTTGCCCCAACTGCAATTATATTGTGGGAGTCATGAGCAACACTTGATACTATTGCACCTTCTTTAAGACCAAATCCTCGAATAAATGCATTGGTAATTCTATTATGTCCATATCTTTCAAGAACTGTTATTTTAAGCACATCCTCTTTTATATCTGGTTGTATATTACCTCCAGTAACCTTTAGTGTTGCTTCAGATTCTTCGGTTAGTAATTGCCCATCTATTACGTCGATTACTCTTACTTTTTCTTCTTTATTAGGGGATTTAATTTCAAAATCTTCTGGTTTTTTATAATCTATTTTAAACTTGCTTTTAAGTGTAAGTGGTCTTGCAGAAAATAAAGCTTTTCCATTTCTTGCTACTGATTTTCCACCAATAATCACTTCTTTTACATTGAAATTTTCCAGATTATCCACAATAACCATGTCAGCATCTTTTCCAGGCGCGATTAGGCCATTATTCAGGTTATAGTGGGATGCAGGATTTAAAGTGACCATTTTAATCGCTTCAACCGGATCAAGACCAGATTCTACGGCTTCTTTAAGCATTAAGTTAACATGACCTTTCAGGAGGTCTTCAGGATGTTTATCGTCAGATACAATGAAATCTCCACCTGCACCTATTAAATCCCTTAAGTTCTTCGAAGATGAGCCCTGTCTAAGCATTATCTTCATTCCAAGTTTTCTTTTTTCTGAAGCCTCTTCTGGAACTGTGCATTCATGGTCCGTTGAAATTCCTGCTGCAATATATTTACAGAGGTCTCCTCCACTTAAAAGTGGTGCATGTCCATCTACAGGTTTTTTATGCTTTTTAGCAGCTTCAATTTTGGCTATAACTTCTGGATCACCCTTTAAAACCCCTGGAAAATTCATCATTTCTCCAAGTGCAACCATTTCATCTCTTTCAAGGAGTTTATTAATTTCTTGAACATTTATAACTGCTCCAGAAGTTTCAAATGGAGTTGCAGGGACACAGGAAGGGGCTGTAAAAAAGAAACGCAGAGGAACACCCTCTGCATCATTAATCATGTAATTTATCCCTTCAATACCCATGACATTTGCTATTTCATGAGGGTCTGATACAACAGAAGTTGTTCCATGGGGCACCACAGCTTCAGCAAACCTTGAAGGCGTGAGCATTGAACTTTCTATGTGTATGTGAGCATCGATAAATCCAGGTAAAATATACTCTTTGAATTTACCCTTAACTGGCTTCACGCATTCTACCAGATTACTCTTTATTATCACTTCTGCTGGATAGATCTCTCCAGTAAATACATTGACTATATTGCCTTTGACCATGTAAACCTCACAAACTAAAAAATATTATAACCTTAAATATTTATACTTTCTCTGCAAATATCCTCTAGCAAATGGATAAATCATCTTATGAATAAAATTAGTATTGTAAAAGTAATTAAGGAATTTCAAAGAATCATCGGCCCCATGAATCCTGTTTACTATGAATGAGTAATCCATAAAGCTGAATCTTTCCCATAAATAGCGGTTTACTAAACTGGCCCTTATTTTTCCCTTAAAATAATTTTCTGCAGATTTTTCATAATTTTCACTATTAATTATGCTTTTTGCAGCCAGATATCCTGACGTCACAGCACTTTTAATGCCAAATCCCCACAAAAAGTCCTGTAGCCCTGCAGCTTCACCCACATATAAGCTTTTACCTTTTCTAAAAATGTTTTGGGTAGAGAAAGAACCTATACCTCCCATATTTCTAACTTCTTTTAAATCCAGATTAAATTTATCATTGAAAATCTTTTTTGTTTCCTCAAAATTTTTTCTAAAATTTTGTGGTTCAGAAATGCTGCGCATTTCTTCAACCTTAAAATAGGAATTTGCATTTTTAAAATCATGGAACAAAACAGTAGTCATACATCCCTGCCCATCAGCAATTAAAAGATATGAATAACCATTTATTGCAGCGCTGTTGTTAACAAGACCCACAGCAAGGTTTGGGGATGAAGTTTCAAAAGTAATACCTTTTGCAGCAGCACATATTTCACTTTTTACTGGACCAGTTGCAACTATATCTGCTTCACTTTCAGGAATTGTTTCTTTAAAATGAATATTTACTCCTAAATCCATAGCTTGACTTTTTAATGCTTTATCTAAAGTTTTTTCTTTTGATCCTCTTCTTACAAGATAAAATGCGGGTCTCTTGCATTTAAAATCCCAAATTTTAGATTTATTTACAATTTTAAGTTCTTTAAATGGATTATATTTAAAATTAATGCCAATATTCATTTCTTTAAATAATTCAAGTACGTCTTCCTTATCAGACCAGTTTTCAAGTCCCTGAAAATCTCCATGGAATCTTGAGCCCACTTCACTGCTTTTTTCAAAGACGTCTACTTCATAACCTGCTTTAGCAAGATTTATACCTGAAGACAGTCCAGCAGGACCTGCACCTGAAATCTGTACTTTTTTCATGCTATTAACTTTGTTTGTAATATTATAAATTTTTAATTAATCTTAAAAGACATTTAAAAAAAGTATTTTAAATAAATCTGGATGATGCTATATCTATTTGGGAAATAATTCCATTAACAGATGTTTTACATATTGATCTTGATAAAATAGCAAAATTTATATACTATGAAAGATTTAGGTATACCTAACTTTCCATGATTTAGGCCTGACTGAAAAATGGAAAGTTAGTAAAGTATGGTTTTAAGTCATCCTCAGCTCAAATGTATCACCTTAAAACCATATTTTTCAAAAGGTATAAAAATAGACATTAAGTAGCTACCATTTCCTCCAAAAAATGCTCATGGAATCTGGTTTAATCCAGGTTCCGGCATTTTAAGTATACAGGTAGCTAAACGCTTATCTATCACAATCTAAAAGCATTCTACAGAGCCAAAAGTATAACTTAATATTATAAGTATTCTTATATATGTTGTTTAGTGATTATAGCATACTATAGATAGTATTGGGATAATATGTAAAAATGAATGTTAAACTATAGAGTTTAGTATTTATCTCCAAAAACCTATAGAAAGTAATATTAATAGGAATCACCATATTAATCGATCAGGCACCATGTGTCTATTTCATAGGAGCGTTACTCTATGGTGAAAAAAAGTATATGGATTATTAGATGTGATAGTTGTGGGAAGGAATATGATATACCTCAGGATATTTCAACAAAAATTGAAGATATGGAAGGACAGGAACAGATGGTTCTTGAAGTGTCACCTGAATGCCCCTACTGTAAAACCATGAATTCACGTCTTGCAGCGTTAAAATCTTAACTATCAATTCCCTTTGAGGCTGTCTTCGGCTTACAAATATCTGGTTATGGGACAGCCTCTTTTAGTAATTTATTTAGCTATCATTTGATTAAATAAGGGAATAAATATGACTTATTTTTATTCCTTCCATTATTGTATGTATTTTTATAAATAATTTATTATTTTATTTTTCGTAGATAATTATTTTTATAAACTTTAAATACTTCTAAAATAAATTTACTAAAAAATGGTCAACTGTAACTAAAAAATCAGGAGATGCAATATGAATGTAGATCAATTCCTATCCAAATCTAAACCTCTAATAATCATAATATTATTATTCTCGGTAGTATTTTTACTTAGGGCAGATGCAGTACATTTATCAAACATACCTGATGATTTAAAGCCCTTTTACCAGGATCAAAATGGACAGCCGTATTATAGCGAAATGGATTCCTATTATAACTACAGGATGACCCAGGATTACCTGGAAAACGGCCATTTAGGGGATGCAATAATTAACGGCACTCAATGGGACAATCTTTCCTATTATCCTGAGGGCAGATCAGCAGAATATCCTCCTTTAATCGCATATATAACAGCATTCATCTATAAATTCCTGAATTTATTTACTACGGTTCCTTTAACAGCAGTTGCTTACTGGACCGCACCATTTATAGCATCACTGTGTGTTATTCCAGCATATTTATTTATAAGCAGACTTACAAACGACTACGGAGGAATAGCAGCAGCGCTTTTGGTGGCAACAGCACCTGCTTATTTTACACACTCATTTGCAGGATTTTTTGATACAGATATGTTCAATGTAATCATGCCAATTCTGGTTGCATGGTTCTTTATTGAGAGCATACGTGCAGATAGCCTCAAAAACAGATCCATTTTTGTGATACTTGCAGCTGTTTCCATGTTCCTATTTTCAATGGCATGGGAAGGATGGTGGTACATGTTCTACATCGTTACTGGTGTAGGCATATTATATTTACTGGTATCAAACTACCTCTTTAAAATGAAAACAATCAGGCCATTTAAAGATTATCCTGATAAAATTGCATGGTTTAAGGATCAAAATGCGCTTTTTACACTATTAGTTTTCATCATTGCAAGCTCAATTCTGATCATGTTTAATTTAGGTGTTTCAGGATTCTTTACTGCACTGATCAGTGCATTTGGATTTACAGGTATTCAATCAGCGGTTCAGGGAACTTCCTATCCAAATGTAATGGTTTCTATTTCAGAGTTGCAGATACCTACAATTCATGCTGTTATTAATAATACAGGAACAGGAGCATTTATTCTTGGTATTTTATGTGTTCCTTTATTAATCTGGAAATTTAAACCTGATCTGATTAAAAGTGAAGTCAATAATAAAAATAAAGCTCTAAAACGGAAAACCAAACCAAGAAGGAGACAAAAAAGGAATAAATCTAAGGTTGAAGAAAAAGTCAAGGAACCAGCGAAAAAGATAATAGACCCTGTGGTAATGGAAAAGCGGAAGATTTATCTCCTCTACATAGTTTTGTTCAGTGTATGGATTTTATTGACTGCATACACTGTTACAAAGGGTTCAAGATTTATTCAAGGATTTTCAATTCCAATGGGATTAGCTGCAGGTCTTTTCATAGGTTTAATAGTTCCTAACATTTCAAAATATGTTAAAAATGCTAAATACTGTGCAGTGGTAATGTTAGTCATAATTGCAGTATTTTCAGGCCCATCGCTATATGGAGCATACCAGATTTCAAATAATGTGGTTCCAGGGACAGATGATTCCATGTACAGCTCTTTGGAGTATATCAAAAACAACACAACTCCAGATACGGCTATAACTTCCTGGTGGGATTTCGGGCACCTGTTTGCAGCAGTAGCTGAAAGGCCAATAACATTTGATGGGGCTTCTCAAAATACGCCGCGTGCATACTGGGTTGGAAAGGCACTTTTAACCAGTAATGAGGATCTTTCTGCAGGAATACTTAGAATGCTAACGACAGGTGGGGACCAGGGAATTCTTACTCTTGAAAACTATACAAAAAATACTGGAAAGAGCGTGGAAATTCTGGATAAGATTTTACCAGTTAACAAGCAGAATGCACAGACAATATTAATCAATGAGTACAAATTCACTCCTGATCAGGCTCAAAACGTTCTTAAATACACACATCCAGATAATCCTAATCCTCATGTATTTATCACAAGCAGCGATATGCTGGGTAAAGCACCGTGGTGGTCCTACTTTGGTGGTTGGAATTTCCAGAATAACACTGGACAGCATTATATTTACTCCCCAGCACAGGCAACAACACAAAACATTAACGGATCAACAGTAATCACAGCTCAAAATGGTGTGGTGGCTGAAATAACTGATAATAATATAACTGCAGGACTTAAATATACTCAGGGTACTCAAACACAGGTTATAGCACCACACAAGCTTACAGTAGTCTTAAATAATCAGGTAGTTAAAAATGAAATAGTTTCAAAGAATAGTCCCATCAGCATATTTTTGATGGTTGAAAATAACTCTGGTCTGGCAATTGTAATGAACAGAGAACTTGAAGATTCAATGTTCACTCGTTTGTTCATCTTTAGAGGCGCAGGACTAAGTAAATTTAAAATTGCCTATGAACAGCCAGGGGTAACTGTCTGGAACGTGACTTAGAGATAGATTCCGGTAGGAATCTAATATTATTTTTTTACATTATTTTTCGTGATCTATCTAATAAAATATCTGTAGCACTGACAATTCCTACAATTTGTCCAGCTTCTTCCACAGGTAATCTCCAGATACCGTGTTCCACCATTTCTCTGGCTGCTTGTTCTACAGAAGTATCAGTATGAACTGTTACAAGGTGGGTTTCCATAGCATCCTGGACTTCAACGTTTTTTAGATCGTCATTCTCGCCTATTGCCGCTAAAATGTCCCATGTAGTGATTATTCCAACAACTTCCCCATCCTTTTCTACTATTAAGCTTCCACATTCACCTTCCTTCACTGTTTTTTTTAAAGCGATTTCTAAATTTTCTTTTTCACCTATAGTTTCAACCTCTTCCACCATAATTTCTTTAACTTCCATTAAATCACCCTTTTTTTGTCTTGAAATTTTAAGGCATAATTTTACAAATATTAATAAGTGCAAACTAATAATTATTCCTTTCTATTTTGTAGAATTTCATTTGCAAATTAACTGAAAACATTTTTAAGGATAAAAAATTAATAATATTTATATTAAATTATGGTCTGGTGCAAAAGCCTTTAGACCTAATGCAGCGGAATTAATGGAAAATGACAATTAAATAACTGAAATATATTTCTCCGGATTTTAATGAAATAAATTCAATAGACATGTTCTTATCAATTAAGGAATTGTAAGAAGTGTAACTTTATGGAATATTATTATCCATGTGCATTATCATTAAAATAACTCCTTATTTTAATTTAAAGTAAAACTACCAGCATTTTAAAGAAGTATAAGGAGTTAAATATATTAAATTTAATCAATTAACAATAATTAACAAATTTTAAATTTAAACTAATTTTTATGTGATGATTATGGCTCTTGAAGATAGAATTAAGCAAATTGAAGACGAAATTAAAAAAACACCCTATAATAAAGCCACTTCACACCATATAGGTAAACTTAAAGCTAAATTATCAAAGCTAAAAGAAGAATCCCTTCAAAGAAGCAGTAAAGGAACTAAAGGAAAGGGTTTTCACGTTAAAAAAAGTGGGGATTCCACAGTTGTACTGGTGGGGTTTCCTTCAGTTGGAAAATCAACGCTTTTAAACGACCTCACCAGTGCAGAATCAAAGATTGGAGAATATGAATTTACAACTCTTGAAATAATTCCAGGAATTATGGAGTATGAAGGTGCAAAAATTCAGATATTTGATATTCCAGGGATAATTACAGGTGCTTCTAAAGGGAAAGGAAGAGGAAGAGAAATTTTATCAGTTGCAAGAAATGCTGACCTGATTTTAATTGTTCTTGATGTATTCAATTTACAGCATGTTGATATTATTGTGGAAGAACTTAGAAATATAGGTATCAGGCCCAATGAAGAACGTCCTGATGTCACGGTAAAACAAAAAAAGCTTGGAGGGCTTAACATATCTTCTACCCTTGAACTAACGAATATCGATGAAAAAACAATCCGCTCTGTGTTGAATGAATATGGAATACACAGTGCTGATGTCCTTATAAGGGATGATGTGACCGTTGATCAATTTATTGATAGTTTAGATGTAAGTTGTAAGTATATTCCAACTTTAAAGGTTATAAATAAGATAGATTTAGCTGATGCAGGGTATCTAAAAGAGATTCAATCCCGGATGCAGGAGGCAATACTTATATCTGCAAATAAGCAGATCAATGTTGAGGAACTTAAAAGGAAAATATTTGATAAATTAGCGCTTATACGTGTTTATCTTAAACCTCAGGGTAAAAAAGCCGATTATGAAGAACCTCTTATTGTTAGAAAAGGATCTACAGTTAAGGATGTTGCAAATAGACTTCACCGTGATTTTGTAAGAAATTTCAGGCATGCAAAGATTTGGGGGACATCCGTAAAGTTTGAAGGACAGAAAGTAGGGCTTGATCATGTATTAAACGACAGTGATGTTTTAAGAATAATAATTAAAAAGTAACAATAGTGATATTAATTAAAAAAATAAAATAAAAAATAATTAGAAAAAATAAAGTGGTGAAAAAATGAAACTTGATGATGTAGTGATATCAAAAGCAATAATTCAAAGTTTTATGGAAGATTTTATTGATTATACTGATATTGATGTGGCAATAGGTGGAGGAGGTCCTGCTGGACTTACAGCTGGTTACTACCTTGCTAAAGCAGGTCTTAAAGTAGCTTTATTTGAAAGAAAATTAAGCATCGGCGGCGGTATGTGGGGCGGCGGTATGATGTTCAACAAAATAGTCGTCCAAGAAGAAAGCAGAAGAATTCTCGACGAATTTGGAATAAGAACCCAGAGATACGAAGAAGATTATTACATAGCTGATTCTGTAGAGTCTGTTTCAACATTGTGTTCTAAAGCTACTCAGGCAGGGCTTAAAGTATTCAACCTCATGAGTATTGAGGATGTAATGGTTCAGGAAGGCGGAGATATCAGTGGACTTGTTTTAAACTGGAGCGCAGTTGAGATAGGGGGATTGCATGTTGATCCATTAACCATAAGAACAAAGGCCGTTATTGATACCACTGGACACGACTGTGAAGTTGTAAAGGTTGTACAAAGGAAAGTAGGGCCAAAATTAAATACAGAAACTGGAAAAATCCTTGGTGAAAAACCGATGTGGGCTGAAGTTGGAGAAAAAGCTCTTATAGATAATACTAAAGAGGTATATCCTGGTCTATATGTTGCAGGAATGGCTGCAAACGCTGTTTATGGATCTCCACGAATGGGCCCAATATTCGGCGGAATGCTGTTATCTGGTGAAAAAATAGCTCAAATATTAATTGAAAAATTAAAATAAGATGATAATTCTAATTACTGGAACGCCGGGTGTTGGAAAAACAACCGTTTCAAGGATACTTAAAAAAAAATTAAACGCATGTTTAATATGTATCAATGAACTGGTTGATGAAAAACACCTTTACACAGGTATCGATGAAGAAAAAGGATACAAAATAGTGGATCTGGATCTGCTCTTTAATGAACTGGACAATATAACCCGAAAAATTGATAAATCAGGTTATATTATTATTGAAGGGCACCTTTCCCATTTTTATGAAAATTCAGACATAGTTATTGTTTTAAGAGCTAATCCCTATGTTTTAAGGGACCGTATGGAGGTTAAGAAATGGGGGGAGGCCAAGATAAATGAAAATATTGAAGCTGAAGTTGTTGGTGTTTGTTCATATGAAGCCTATGAAATTCATGGCAAAAAAGCTCGTGAAATAGATACAAGTGATATTTCTCCCCAAAAAGTTTCTGATTTGATAATTGATGCTGTAAATGGTAATAAGGAGTTTCCTATTGGTAATGTGGATTATCTTGAATATTTAACCAATTTTAATAATGTTTAAATATTACTGATTATTTTACTCTTTGCAAGACATCAAAGGGAAAAGCTTTTAATATAAATAAGAAATAAACTATAATATTATTCTTAAGGTTCACATTATATTGAGGTTTATTGTAAGGACTGATTCAACTGTAAAATTACTGTATTAATTTGATTCGGTGTTCAAACCCCAGATAAAAACTTAAGATCCATTTCTATATTTTAACTTACGAAACTCTGAAAACAGGGCATACGAATCCTGGATTTGTATGTCAAAAGCAAAATTTCGCACGGCATTTGAAAATCTTAGATTTCAAAAATTTCCGGAGGCTTTTTTGCTTTCAAAATCAAAAGATTTTTGAGGGTATAGTGCCAATGACGTATTAGAGGGTAAACTTTGAGAAGGGGAAGAAGGCCAAAATGGATGTTAAAGATAGCAAGAGAGAGGATTGATGTTCTCTTTAAACTTGCAGAAGAATCCTTCGAAAAACACCCTGAAAGGTCAGATCGCTATGTGGAAATGGCAAGAAATATCGCCACCAAATATAATATAAGAATGCCCCGAATCTGGAAGAGGAGATTCTGTAAAAACTGTAATAAATTCCTGAAACCTGGGAGTAACTGCCAGATCAGGTTAAGGGATTCATGCGTTGCTATAAAATGTCTTAACTGTGGAAATGTAGTGAACATTCCCTATACAAAGGAAAGGAAAGAGAAAAGGAGGAAAACTATTGAATATTACATCACCAAAAAAGGAATTAATGAATAGATCACTTCAGGCAATCACCATAAATATTGGAAAGTCTGGAATAAATGAAAACGTTATAGATGAAATAAAAAGACAGCTTAAAGCTCATGAAGTAATAAAATTAAAATTTGCAAAAAATATATCTTCAGAAAAACAAAATTATATAAATACCGTAATTGAAAAATCTAACTCTAAACTCATTGATTTAAGAGGAAATGTCGCTGTTATATTTAAAAAGAAGTAATCAGGAGGATTAATATGACTACAGTTTATGATGTACCTGCAGATTTGCTGATAGGTAATGTTGCAAAAGAATTAATTGAAAATAAGAAAATAAACCCGCCTGAATGGGCAAAATTCGTTAAAACAGGAGTCCACAAGGAAAGAAGACCAGAAGATATGAACTGGTGGTACACAAGATGCGCATCCATCTTAAGAAGGGTGTACATTAACGGTCCTGTTGGATTGAACAGTTTAAGATCATACTACGGTGGAAAAAAGGATAATGGTTCCAGCCCTGAGAAATTTCGTAAAGGAAGCGGTTCAATAATAAGAACAGCACTCCATCAACTTGAAGATGCAGGGTACATTGTAAAAATTAAAGAGGGAAGAATTGTAACTCCTGAAGGTAAATCTTTCCTTGATAAAGCATCAAATATTGCTAAAAAAGAAGTTCCAGAACTTGCTAACTATTAAAATATTTAGATCAAACATCATGGGGGTTGAATTTTGAGCGATATTGAAGAATTAAGACGAAAAAGAATGCAAGAGCTACAGCAGCAGGTCGCAGCACAGCAAGCAGCATCACAGGAACAGGAACAGGCTCAAAAGCAATTAGAAGCTCAAAAAAGACAGGCTATGATGCAGATACTAACTCCTGAAGCCAGAGGTAGACTTGCAAACCTCAGATTGACCCGACCAGAAATGGTTGAGCAGATTGAACTTCAACTTATTCAACTTGCCCAGATGGGCCGGGTTAAATCAAAAATAACTGATGATCAGTTGAAACAACTTCTTAAAAATCTCGCAGGCCAAAGAAGAGAGATGAAAATAACAAGAAAATGAAAACATGTGTTCTCTACAGTGGGGGAAAGGATAGTTCTCTTATGGCGGTGATCCTTCAAAAACTGGGTTACGATGTTGAACTTGTAACCTTAAACTTTGGAGTTTTTGATTCATTTAAACCTGCAGCGAAATCTGCATCATCCCTCGGCTTTAAACACCATATTTTAAAGGCCGATACAAAAATTGTTGAAGAAGCAGTTAGGATAATTCTTGATGATGGATTTCCCAACAATGGAATTAATTATATCCATAAAGAAGCGGTGGATATTGCTGCCTGTCATTATGATGTGGTTGCAGATGGAACAAGGAGGGATGATAGGATTCCCAAGCTTGAAGAAAGTGAAATAAGCAGCATTGAAGCGCGAAGAAACGTTGAATACATTACTCTTCGTGGATTTGGACATAAAACCATAAATAACTTATCTGAAAATCTTTTTGAAGTTAAAAAAGAGCAGACAAACATGGAAAATAACTCAGATTATGAGATTGAGATCAGGTATCTTATAAAGAGGACTGAAGGAAAAAATGCATCTGATGCTCTATTTCCAGGCCATGTACAATCGCAAGTGGTGGGCTGGAAAAATTTGAGTGATTAAAACTAACGTGGTGAAAAAACCAGTAGGAAAGTAATGAGCCATCCGAAGGCCAGAAGACACTGGAGAAGAAGCAGCTTAAAAGTTTAAGGGGATTCAGTTATGGAAAGAGTCTATGTTATACCATTAAAAGAAGTAAAAAATGTTCCAGGTGGGAAGTCATCATATTTATTATCACTCAGAAACAAAAAGAAGAGTTGTAGTTCCTTTTCATAAGAAGGATTCAGCGAAGGGAACGTTAGGTGAAATGTCTTAATATAAAAGATGTGTATATCCAATTGGAGGTATAAAAATGGAAAAACTACATCTACCAATAATTGTTGAGATGGACGAGGATGGATATTACATCGTAAGTTGTCCGCTATTTAAAGGCTGTCATTCTTACGGTGAAACCATAGATGAGGCATTAGAGAATATAAAGGAAGTCATAGAAATGTGCCTTGAGGAGACAAAGGTCGAGGAGCTTAACAAGTTTGTAGGGTTTAGGGAACTGGAGATAGTTCAGAATGCATAAACTTCCTGTAATCAAAGGCAGAGAACTTGTAAAGTTTTTGGAATCCATAGGCTTCAGAGTTATCAGAACAAAAGGTTCTCATGTAAGATTGAGATCAAAGGACGGAAGGGTAACTACCGTCCCTGTACATGGAAACAAGGATATACCTAAGGGTCTTTTGCGTAAAATAATTAGAGAAGACTTGGAAATAAGTTTAGATGAGTTTTCAGGGTCATACTCAAAGTATAAAAAGACAAAAACATATTGAATACATTACTCTTCGTGGATTTGGACACAAAACCATAAATAACTTATCTGAAAATCTTTTTGAAGTTAAAAAAGAGCAGACAAACATGGAAAAATTTGAGTGATTAAAACTAACATGGTGAAAAAATGAGTAGAAACAGACCATTAGCTAAAAAATTAAGGCTTGCTAAAGCCAACAGGCAAAGTAGGAGCGTACCGGTGTGGGTACGGATTAAAACCAGTAGAAAAGTAATGAGCCATCCGAAGGCCAGAAGACACTGGAGAAGAAACAGTTTAAAAGTGTAGGGAGATTCAATTATGGAAAGGGTCTATGTTATACCATTAAAAGAAGTAAAAAATGTTCCAAGGACTATCAGGTCTCCAAGAGCAGTTCGTTACGTGAAAGAATTCATAAAAAGACATATGAAAACAGATGATGTTAAAATTGATGCATCTCTTAACGAAAAAATATGGGAAAGAGGAATCCAGAAAATACCTCCAAAGATTAAAGTTAAAGCCATTAAAGATGAAGACGGTACAGTTGCAGTCACCTTAGTAGAATAGGTGAAATTTAATGATTAGAAGAGCAAATTTAAATGGGAACCCCAATCTTGGAGTTGCAATTTCTGCAACCGATAAAATTGCAATAGTTCCTTCAAATTTACAAGAGGCGTTGGAACACTTGATAGCAGATACTCTAAAAGTTTCTGTAATCAAAACACCAATTAGTGGGAGCAATTTAGCCGGGGCACTTGCTGCTGGAAATTCAAATGGAATTGTAGTATCACCTTACGCCCTTGATGGGGAAATAGAAAGTATTAAAGAGTTTGAAGTGGAAGTTGAAAGAATTCCTGATAAATTCACAGCTGTGGGTAATATTGTGCTTGCAAATGATTTTGGAGCAGTTGTAAATCCACTGCTTTCTGGTGAATCCCTTAAAGTAATCAGTGATGTTTTAGACGTTGAAGTAGAGCGAGGAAATATAGCTAACTTCAAAATCACAGGATCTGTGGCTGTAGCCACGAATAAAGGGATATTAACACATCCTTCTGCAACTGAAGACGAACTTGCATTGTTAGAAGATGTATTAAAAACTCCTGCAGATATTGGAACTGTAAATAAAGGTATTAAACTTGTTGGCGCATGCACAGTGGCGAATTCCAACGGTGTTATTGTGGGGCTTGACACAACAGGCCCAGAACTTGCAAGAATTGAAGAAGCATTAGGTTTTCTTGAGGGATATGAATGAAAACAAAAATATTTAGAATTCAAGGTAAATTTATGATGGGAAATAGCTTAAAACCTTTTACTAAGGAGTTAAAAGCTATAAACGAAGAACATATACGCGAAAAGATTTATTCGGACTTTGGAAGTAAACATGGAATTAAAAGAAACAAAATAATCATAGAAGAAATTAAAGAAATCTCCAAAGACGAAGTACAGGACTCTGTAGTTAAAGCACTGATCTGAGGTGGTCGCATGGATGATAGGCAAAAGCTCGAACAGATGGTAAATGAAATAAACATGTACCAGAGCCAGCTGGACATTTTAAAACAGCAAATAGAAACAGTTAAAGCTTCACTATCTGAATTAACATCTGCTGAAGAGACTTTAAATTCAATGGAAGGAAAAGAAGGTACTGAAACATTTGTACCAATCGGAGCAGGTTCTTTCATCATTACCGAGCTTAAAAGTACCGACAAGGTCATAATGGGTCTTGGGGCTGGCGCAGCTGCTAAAAGAAACATCGGTGAAGCTAAAGAAGGCATATCTTCACAGAAAAAAGAGTTAGAGGAGCTCATGAATAAAATGAGTGGAGATATACAGAAATTAACCGACTTCATTGTAAGAAAAAGCCCGGAAGCAGAAGCAATGCTTAGGAAACTTGAAGCTGGAGAAGCAGGACAACAATGAACCTTGTTTTTTAATTCTGGAAAATTAAGGAAGTGGATATTTTGTTTGAATCACTAAAAAAGAAATTCAAAGGCACAGTGGAAAAAATAAGTGATAAATTCCAAGGCGAGGAAGAAACAGAGGATATTGAAGTTTCCGAAGCTCCAGAAGAAAGAAAAATAGAACCTGAAACTCTTGAAAAGCTTGAAGAAGAAAAATCTGGAATCTTCTCTTTTGTCACTCAAAAAACAATTTCTGAAAAAGATATCGAGGACATAATTTTTGAACTTGAAATGTCTTTACTTGAAAGTGATGTGGCCCTTGAAGTAGCTGAAAAGATTATTAATTCAGTAAAAGAGGATCTTGTAGGCAAAAAAATTAAAAGAAGAAGTGATGTTGCAGAATTTACAAGAGAAGCACTTAGAAAATCAGTATATGAAATACTGGGCGTTGAAACTCTGGATCTTAAAGAAATGGCCGAAAACGCAGGAAAAACTGGGGAACCACTTAAAATCATGTTTGTTGGAATTAACGGCACTGGAAAGACAACTACAATCGCTAAAATAGCTACCTTTTTCATGAATGAAGGATATACTCCAGTAATTGCTGCTTCTGACACTTTTAGAGCTGGTGCTATTGAGCAGATCGGGCATCATGCAGAAAATATTGGTGTAAAACTAATAAAACATAAAAAAGGCGCAGATCCTGCTGCAGTGGCCTATGATGCTGTTGAACATGCAAAAGCTAAAGGAAAAGAAATAGTTTTAATTGACACTGCAGGTAGAATGCAGACAAACGTGAACCTCATGGATGAAATGAAAAAAATTAAGCGTGTTGTAAAGCCTGATGTTATAGTTTATGTGGGTGATTCTCTTACAGGAAATGACGCAGTGGAGCAGGCATCTAAATTCAACGATGCTGTAACTATTGATGGAATAATTCTTACCAAAGCAGATGCAGATGCAAAAGGTGGTGCTGCACTTTCTATTGGTTACGTGGTTAATAAGCCTATACTTTTTTTAGGTGTTGGTCAATCATATGAGGATATAATGGAATTTAAACCAGAATGGATGGTTGATCAGTTAGTTTAGTTAAACAAACAGGCATCTAAAAATATTTTCAAGTACACTCTTAAAAACCAATGAATCAGGGAGGTGAATAGAATGGCAAAAGTTAAGGGTACTAAAGTTAGAACAAGACCAAAAAGGACTTACAGAAAAGCTGGAAGTAAGAGAGGAAGGGGCTGTAAGCACTAATTGTTTGCAGGTTACTATAAATGCTTAAAATAAACTCTTCTTGTTTAGTTTATCTAAAGTATATTTCTGTAATTAAAAGGCAGAATCTCTTTAATTTTTAAGTGCACGTGAAAATTATATTAACTTAAAATTTAACAGATCAATTTTAGAGTGATTACATGAACGCATATTTAGAGATTATAAGGCCTGGAAATGCGGTAATGGCAGTTATAGCAGTGCTCCTTGTTATGCTTATTACTGGAAATTTTACTTTGGATGCGTTTTTAGCGTGTTTTGTGGTTTTTATCGTAACTGGCGGTGGTAATGCAATAAATGACTATTTTGACCATAAAATTGATACCATCAATAAGCCAGAAAGGCCCATTCCCTCTGGAAGAATTTCTTTAAAGGCTGCAGGAATATATTCACTATCTCTTTTGGCTACAGGGACAATTGTGGCATTTATAATAGGTATATTACCCGGCATCGTAGCATTTTTAACTTCGGTTTTACTTGTATATTATGCTTACAGTCTAAAAACCAAACTTCTTACTGGAAATTTCACTGTTTCCTTTCTTACAGGTCTTTGTTTTGTATTTGGGGGAATAGTCGTTGGTGAAATCCTTACTTCTATCTATTTAGGTTTCTATGCATTTTTAATGACCATGGCAAGGGAAATTGTAAAAGATATGGAAGATATAGTGGGAGATAAAAAGGAAGGGGCAAAAACATTACCCATAACCTACGGGATGAAAACATCATCAATTCTTGCAGCAGCCTTCATGATAACTGCAAGTGCAACCAGTCCAGCCCTTTATTTTACAGGAATTTTAACTATATTTTACCTTCCAGTTCTTTTTGCTGCTATTTCAGTTTTCATGGATTGCTCTATCTCACTACTAAAGGATCAATCATTTGAAAATTCTGCAGTGGTATCTAAAAGAATTAAAATAGGAATGGGGATAGTATTTCTGGCTTTTGCAATCGGTTCACCGTTTTTACCATTAATAACATAAAAAAGCCATTTTAGAATTAACGTAATTTTAATTATTTTGTGGTCAAATATAGATCTATGAAACTTAAACCAATTGGAATCATCAACTCCCCATATAAGAAAAAAGAAGATGCTCCTCGTCAAGGTCGTTATTCGGATGAACTAAGTTATATAACCGTTTTTGATGAATATAAAGAGGGTTTACAGAATATTGAATCTAAAAAATATTACTACGTCCTTTACTGGTTGGACAGGGCTCGAAGAGATAAATTAAAAGGAATTCCTCCCGGAAAAACTGAAGAAAAAGGAGTTTTTTCCATCAGATCTCCAGTTCGACCCAATCCTATTGCACTGTGTTTGGTTAAACTGATTAAGGTAGAAAGAAATGTTTTGACAGTTAAATGGTTAGATGCACTCGATGGTTCACCTCTTCTTGATATTAAACCTTTTTGGCCGGAAACAGACTGTATATAAATAATAGCCCTTAGAAATCATTTTTCAATTTTTTTCCAAAAGATGGTTCCATCTTCTTTTAATGATTTAAAATAGTTTTTTCTCTCTAAATTCCTTAATATGCTGTTAAAGTTATCCATAGATAGTTCTGTAAATCCAATGCTGGTTATTTGTTTATAATGGTCTTCGGCTGTGCATTTATCTGTACCAAGTAACTGATAAATCTGGGACTGAAAAGAAGTGAGGTCCTTTTTTGGACGTGCAGTCAGCGCATCAAAACATTGCCTGATCTTTTTACTTTCCTCTAATTGAGCCTCATTTTGTTTAATAATGTCATTTAAATTGTTTATCTGTGCTTCTTTTTTGTTTAAAAGATTTTTAAGATCTTCTATTTGATTGTTTTTTTCCTTAACATGCCTTTCCAGTTTAATAGAGTTCTTTGATTCTTTCTGGCATTTTTTAAGTTCAATTTTTAATTTACTTATCTCCAGTAAACATGCTTTGACCAGCTGTCGTAACTGTTCCCTTTCTGTATCTTTAAGTATTGGCATTTTATCATTTTATTGTATATTGGAACTTGTTTTTAAATTTAGTGTTTTATTCAGGATAATCTGCAATTATCTTTAAAATTTAATAAAGATATTTAAATTAAGCATTTAGTATTAAGGCAAGGAGTAAAATTAACGACTGTAGGCGGTATAATTACAGCAGAAAATACTCCTTGCCATTATTATATAAAACCAATGTATCTAATAAGTCTTTCTATTTTTCTAAGATAATAGTACTGGTATAAAAATAATTAAGATGTTTCGAAGGGATGCTCAAAGATGAAATCATCCTGAACCTTATAGAACATCCTCATAACCTTATTTTATACTTTAAATACCGCTTTAAGCTATTATATTCAGATAAAACGTTATCTTCATATCTTAAAACCAGTAATCCTATTAATATTCCAATTAAGGCACCTGAAACAACATCAGAAGGGTAGTGGACTCCGTTGTAGACTCTGGAAAATGCAACTAAACCTGCAAACATGAAAAAATAAGGTAATACATATTCCCTTCCAAAAATTGTTGCAGCAATGAAAGATGCCATAGCATGTCCTGATGGCCATGAATAACCCTTGGTAATAGTTAAAACATGTACTCCTTCAAGTACTTCATAAGGCCGGGGTTTTGCTACAATGACTTTTAAAATTTCTGTAATGAAAAAACCTGCAACAAGAGCAGTTATGGACAATACAGCAATTTTTCTACCTTTTTCTCCCCCAAGAATGAAAATTAACATGGAAATAAGTATCCAAAAGCTGAAATAACCTGCTTCAGATATAAGGGGCATTAAAACATTAAAAAGAACGTTTTGCATGTAGACATTAATTAAATAGAAAATTTGAATGTCTGTACTGCTTGATGCAATCAATAGTTCCAACATGGTTATCATTTGATTATTATGGTAAAAAAGGAGTTATCTTCTTTCAATTCTAATCCTGATTGGAGGCTCGATTTCCTTTTTTCTGATTATCCATATTCCTGAAGCCACCAGTATGAGGATTATAAGCCAGACTGGAATAACAATGATGGTGTCATCTGTTTTAATAGTCTGTGTAGCATGATATCTTCCATAGTTAATGGTGGTTTTAGCGTTGTAAATTCCGAAATCAGAAAATTCCGGTTCCCATTTTTTAATAATCGTATAATTATCTTCAGGATACACCCCTCCTTCAATAGGAATGCTGTGTTTATTTATCAAACCACTGATTTCTATGTTTCCTGTCATATTTGCAAATACTGTTCCATTATTGTTCAATTCATACACAAAATCTCCGGGCATGAAACTTAGAAGCACTGATGGAGCTTTATGATCTAAAAGCTGTAATGATTCAATTATTGGTCCTGGAAGGCCCACAACTATTGGAATTACAAGTTCTACGCCCTGTCTTATGTTAATCCTGCTATTGTTTTGAGACTCAACAGGTACTCCCCTTATGAGTAATGCACCTACAGCATCAAAGTAATTGATCTGTTCTGGTGCTGTAACCTTAAATTGGAGGGTTCTTGATTCTCCAGGTTTTAATTTGAAGTTTGTATCATTATTCAGGATTGTAATCCATGTTGCGATTCCTTTATCAGAATATAAAAGATTTATACTGTCCATAAGCAACCTTTTCTTTTCTACCACAACATCAAGATCTTCATTCCCAATATTTCGAGCTAAAAGTTCTCCTGTCACTGTTTGGGATGAATTCAGGTTGTATTTAAATTCTGGAGGTGAAGCCCAGAGTCCTGCACCAGAAATTGGCGAAATCGAACTGATAATTAAAATGAGAGTTATAAAAGCAAAGAATATCCTATTTTTCAGGGGTAAAATCATGAATACCAGTCCATTTTTATAATTAAAAAAGATTGAATCTCTATAATATTTAAACATTTCTGATTAATCGAAAATAATCAGCACTTTCCAAAGTAGTTTGGAAGAAAAATAGAGATAAAATGGGTTTTTTTGACTGGAATCCCTTTCCATAGAGCACTCTCTAAGATTTCCTTAATTTGCATGGAGAACTAAAAACAGCAGATTAAATTAAGATTTTTTTATTGTTATGTTCTATTAATTCATTCCAGTTGTAATTTGCTCTTTTTTGTATATGCTCAATTTCAATGTCTGAAAGGTGTTTAAATCTCTTTTGAATATTTAAATAATCAGTTACAGGTATTTTTTTGTTTTTATAGTTCATCCTAAATTCTTTATCTTCAATTTCATAAAGGGCCCATAATCCTGACTGAACAGCCAATTTTGCAACTTTTATTCCATATTTACCGTGAAATCCCCATCCAGTAGGGCATGGAACATGCACATGGAGGTATTTGAATCCATCGAAGGATAATGCTTTTTCTACTTTTTTTAGAAAATCAAGTGGGTAACCTATTGATGCAGTAGCAATGTAGGGAGCTCCATGTGCAGCCATAATAAATGGCATGTTCTTTTTTTCTTCTGGTTTTCCAATACTGTATTTTCCAGCAGGACTGGTGGTGGTTGATGCTCCATAAGGAGTGGTTCCACTTCTCTGTTTCCCTGTATTTGCATAAGCTTCATTATCTGTACATATATACAGGATGTTGTGTTCTCGCTCTGCTGCTCCTGATAGTGCTTGAAAACCAATATCCGCAGTCCCCCCATCTCCAGCAAATGCTATGATATTTGTTTTTTTATTCTTTCTTTTCATGGCCTTTTCTATGCCGCTTGCAACTGCGGCGGCATTTTCAAATGCAACATGTATAAATGGCACCTGCCAGGCAGTTTCAGGATATATTGAGGTGATAACCTCCATACATCCGGTGGGCACGACAACAATCGTATCTTTTCCACACATTTTTAAAGCCAACCTCAATGCAAGGAGCTCCGGGCATCCAGCACAGGCTCTTGCTCCCGGTGCTAAATATTCTTCTTCTGGAATATCTGTAATTTTCATAAATTAACACCTATCCATGTAATTTCTTTTGAATTACTATCTTCCAATAACTTAAATATAGCTCTAAAATCGTCATAAGTTACATCTCTACCGCCCAATCCAACAATAAAGTTTTTTACAGTGGGCTTATCCTCCAGATCATAAAGGCAGGATTTAACTTCGTGAGCCACAATACCTCCTGAACCAAAGCTTATATTTTTATCAATTACTCCTACTTTTTCAAATCCTGAAAGTATTTTTTTCAATTCTTCTTTTGGAAATGGTCTGAATACCTTTAATTTAATCAACCCAACCTTTTTTCCCTTTTTTCTTAGTTCATCTACAATTAATCGTGCAGTGGTGGTTATTGCCCCTATCGTTAAAATAACAGTTTCTGCATCATCGGTTTGATATTCTTCAATTAAATCATATTTTCTTCCAGTAAGCTTTTCAAATTCTTTAAATGTTTTTTTTATAACTTCCATGGCGTTATCCATAGCCATTTCCTGCTGATATTTAAATTCCATGTAGACATCTGGAACTGCAACCGGTCCTAATGTGTAAGGATTTTCAGAGTCTAATACGTATTCTAAATCCAGTTCTGGGAGAAAACTTTCAACTGTTTCATTATTTAACGGATTTACAGCCTCAACAACATGGGACAATATAAATCCATCAAGGGATACCAGTGAAGGCAGTAATACATTTTTATTTTCACACACTTTATATGCCATTATTGTGGAATCATGAGCCTCCTGATTGCTCTCACAAAACATCTGAATTGCTCCACTGTCTCTTTGAGCCAGGGCATCAGTGTGGTCAGACCATATTGATATTGGGGCAGAATAAGACCTGTTTGTAATTGCTGTAACAATGGGCAACCTGAGGCCTGCAGCACAGGGTATGAGTTCATGAAACAGGGCTACACCAGGTCCGCAGGATGCTGTAAATGTCCTGACACCACAGGCACCAGCTCCAATTAGTGCACTTAATGCACTGTGTTCAGATTCCACAGGAATATATTCACAATCCATCTTGCCGTCTGCGATAAATTTTGCTATTAGCTCCACAATTTCACTTTGTGGTGTAATTGGATAGCCAGCCACCACATCAACACTTGAATTTTTTACCGCCGTTGCAACAGCCATGTGCCCAGTCATTCCCTGCATTTTAAATCTCCTCTATCATTTCTATAGCATCCATGGGACATTCAACTTCACAGATCCCGCATCCTTTGCAAAAATCATAATCAATTGTTACATTATCCTTCTCAACAATCACTACTCCGTCTGGACAATAAAGCCAGCAGAGAAGGCATAAATCACAGTTTTCATGGTCAATAATTGGTTTATGTGTCCTCCAGCTTCCTGTTTTATTTTTCACACTGGTTCCTGGTGGAAGCACACCACCTGCAATTATGTTTTCATAATTTATTGTCATATAACCACCTTTTCATTCCATCATATGCCTTTTTAACCACCAGTATATTTTTGTGGGCAAGTTTCTCTGGAAATCTCTCAGATATAACTGAAATAACAGAATCCAGTGAAACATTACCATATACTGCTAAAAATGCTCCAATCATAGCAGTATTTGTAATAGGAGCTCCCAGAGTTTCAATTGCAAGTTTGGTGGCGTTTATTGTTAGAGTATTTTGGCCCTCAAATTCAACAGGCTTTTTTGTATTTGCAATTACGGTCCCATTATCCATTCCCTGAACCACATCCACAGAAGGGTCGTTTATGTCTGTGGGGTCTAAAACTATCACATATTGGGGATTATATATCTGTGTCCTTGTTTTAATTTCGTTATCACTTATTCTAACATAGGAAGTTACAGGAGCTCCCCTTTTTTCAGGACCAAAGACTGGAAAAGCCTGACAATACTTTCCTTCCTTTAAAGAAGATAGTGCAAGAATTTCTGCGGCTGTAACCACTCCCTGACCTCCTCTACCATGAATTCTTATTTCATCCACTCTCTCACCCATTTATCATTATTAATTATTATAGATGTGTATTGTCTACACATCATTATATATTTTGTGGTGGCGGGAATTTTCAGCCGATGGAACCCCAACTTTTTGGCCATAAATTACTTCCTCTTTTTGAATAAAATTTAAAAATTCAGCCTGAAATGATATAATTCCTATTTAAGTATTTGTTTAACTAACTTTAAGCCCATAAGTTGACAGCCCCAAAAAACCAGAAATCTTTTTAAGGAAATAGTAGCTAAATACCATATTCATACAAATGATATACAAATGATAAAATATTTTAAAATCTAATTTAGAGGTAAATTATGAAAGTTCTCATAGTAACTGGAAAGCTTGCAAGTAGCACAGTTGGGAAAGTATCAAAAAAATCAAAACAGGATGTCCATGTTCATACAATAGATATTCCAATTGCAGCATTTTTAACCCCTAAAAGAATAGTTGAAGAGATTAGATACCTTAAAGATCCAGATATAACCTCGTTTGACATGATTATAACACCGGGTCTTATTCGTAAAGATGTAAATGAAATAGAAATTGAAACAGGAATTTCCACATATAAGGGTTCAACAAGCGCTGCAGACCTGGATATAGTACTGGATATGGCCGATAAATTAGAACTTTCATCGAAAAAACCTGCTGATAAGTTAATTGAAGAGGAACTTCAAAAAAGAGCGCTTAAGTTTATTGAAGACTTTGAAGAAGACGAAAAGACTGTTAAAAAACTTCTAAAAAAGCCTGAAAACATTCTGGTGGGTAATCTTCCAGTGGGAGAGGACTTTCCAATGAGAGTACTTGCTGAAATTGCAAATGCACCGCTTTTAAGTAAGGAAGAATTAATTAAACGTGCCAGATATTTTGCTGAAAATGGTGCACAGATGATAGATATTGGAATGATTGCAGGAGAGACCAGAGCCGATAAAATACCAGAAATGGTTAAAACATTAAAAGAAAAGGTGAACAACATTCCTGTAAGTATAGATACCTTAAATCCCGTTGAAATCAAGGTAGCGGTTGAATCAGGAGTTGACATGGTTTTAAGTCTTGATCTTGGAAATTATGAGGAAGTTCTGCCCCTAATTAAAGAGAAAAATATCCCTGCAGTTATTATTCCAACTAACTTCAGCAAAAACTGGACTCCTGACACAGTCAAAGAACGTGTAAATGCTCTTGAAGAACTGATGAAAAAATGCAGCGGAATTGATGTGATTGCAGACCCTGTACTTGATCCTGTAAACAGTAAGAGCATTGTAGAATCAATAATAGCTTGTCATGAATTTAAAAAACGTAACAAAGCCCCCCTGTTTTTTGGAGTGGGAAATGTAACTGAACTAATGGACACAGATTCAGTGGGAGCCAATGCACTGCTTTCTGGAATAGCAATGGAACTTGGTGCATGCATACTTTTTTCGCCTGAAGAAAGCGGTAAAACAGTTGGAAGCATCCATGAACTTGCAGTTTCATCAAAAATGATGTTTCTTGCAAAAAACAGAGGCTCCATACCTAAGGACCTTGGTATTAACCTGATAATCTTAAAAGACAAGCGCAAAGGCGAACCTATAACTGAGGAAATAGATGCACCTCTTTTAGAAGGTGTAGAAGACTATAGATTCATCCAGGACCCTCAGGGAAGCTTTAAGATAATGACTGAAAAAGGTTTTATTAGGGCAGTTCACTATACTCGCATGAAACCTGACCTAATAATTAAAGGAAAAACTGCAAAGAGCGTTTACGATGAAATAATTAAAAATGGTCTTGTATCCAGGCTTGAACATGCAACATATCTCGGTGCTGAACTGCAAAAGGCAGAAATAGCAGCAATACTTAATAAAAATTATATTCAGGATTTTCCGTTATTCCAGAGACTTAAATATTAAATTACAAGTATCAATCATTTTGATGAAACTTTTTCTAAAAGTTTCAATAGGTCGATTAAAATTTGGATGAACCCTTTTTTAAAGGGTTCTTTCAAAGACTTAAATATTAAATTACAAGTATCAATCATTTTGATGAAACTTTTTCTAAAAGTTTCAATAGGTCGATTAAAATTTGGATGAACCCTTTTTTAAAGGGTTCTTTCAAAGACTTAAATATTAAATTACAAGTATCAATCATTTTGATGAAACTTTTTGGATGAACCCTTTTTTAAAGGGTTCAATTGAAGGTATTGATCATGAAACAATGTACAAAATGTGGCAGTGAAAATGTTATTATAAGGAGGAAAGCGTCTGGACAGATGCTTTGCAGGGAATGTTTCATTGAATCCACTACCCGGAAAGTTCTAAGGACCATTAGAAAAAATAAGCTAATAGAAAAAGGAGATAAAGTAGCAGTTGCATTATCTGGTGGAAAAGACAGTGTAATGGTTCTGGATATTCTTAATTCTCTTTACAGACGTAATATAATTGATTTATTTGCAATAACTATTGATGAAGGAATAGGAGGGTATAGAAAACATGGGGTAGATATTGCAATTAAAAATACAAAAGAATTAGGCATATATCATAGAATTGAATCATTTAAAGATTATTTTGGCAAAAATCTTGACGATATAATGGCAGACAGGCGTCGGGAACATGGGGCATGCACTTACTGTGGTGTTTTTAGAAGATGGATTATAAATAGAATAGCAAGAGAGGAAGGAGCCACAAAAATTGCCACAGGCCACAACCTTGACGATGAAACCCAGGCAATATTAATGAACTATCTGGAGGGAAATATAGATAATTTAATGCGTATTGGAGCTAAAACAGAACCTATGAGTGATAAATTCACAGTCAAAATTAAACCTCTGCGCGAGATTCCTGAAAAAGAAATAGGGTTATATGTAATTGCCAGGGAGCTTGATGTTCATTTTGATGAGTGTCCTTACTCAAAAGAATCTTTTAGAGGAGAAATAGGACGTTTTATAAAAGAATTATCGGTTAATCGGCCTACAATAATGTATTCAACCCTTAAAGGTTTTGATAAAATACAGCCTGTTATTCGAAAAGAATTTAGAGAAAATGCGAACATGGGTGAATGCATCAACTGCGGTGAACCATCTTCTCATGAACTTTGCAGAGCCTGTTTGTTTTTGAAAAAATTAGAATAGTGATTAAATGGAAGTTACAGTTATATATGGAAAAATAAAAGAAAAAAAAGAGATTCAAGAGAATTCAACAATTAAAGAAGTACTGAATTTAATGGATATATCCTCAGAAACTGTTGTAGTTAAGCGGAACAATGAAATCGTCATGGATGAAGAACATCTAAAAAATGAAGACGTGATTGAAGTTATTCGTGTCATATATGGAGGTTGAAATCATATTTTCTATTCAGTAAATTTTATAGATCATTAAAACTAAATATATATATTTATAATTCAGGCCATCTGGATGTGGATAAGTGGGTATAATTAAAGACATTGTAGCAAATTATTTTACAGTTCAAAGCATCTATACTGGTGAGAAAGAATTTTATTTCATAGTTTGTGATTACAATCGAAATAATTTTCTCCAGTTAATTGAAGATCTGGATAAAATTGGATATTTACCGTTTATTGAGGAATATGATAGTAATTATAGAATAAACATTGTTAAAAAGCCAGAACATGGTAAATCACGGGTTCATATAAATGTTATCCTGTTTTTGGCCACTTTTATATCCACGGTTTTTGCATGGCCATTTTTCGGTGGAGGAAGTTTGATTGAAGGAATAGAGTTTTCATTGGCTATTCTGGCAATAATTGGAACTCATGAAACTGCCCACTATTTTGCTGCAAAAAAACATGGTATAAAAGCCACATTACCCTATTTTATACCTGCACCTACACTGATCGGTACTTTTGGTGCTGTTATAAATGTAAAGTCTGCAATACCTCATAAAAATGCTCTTTTTGACCTTGGAGCAAGCGGCCCAGTTGCAGGGATAATAGTTACCATCCCTGTTCTTGTAACTGGTCTTTATTTTTCTGATATAATTCCAATACAGACTGGATCGAGTATTATATTCTATCCTTCACTTCTTATGGGTATTATAGAATATTTTATTGGCTCAGGGGCACCTGCAGGATATTATATCCAGTTAAACCCATTAATACTGGCGGCCTGGGTTGGAATAATCGTTACTATGATTAATCTAATGCCTGTTGCATTTTTAGACGGTGGCCACATTTCCAGGTCCTTATTCAATGGAAAAATACATCAAATAATTTCAGTTATAGGGATTGGAGTTACTATTTTCCTTGGATGGATCCCGATGGCAATTTTAATGGCCATAATCATGTTCATGTCCAGAAAACATCCGGGAGCACTGGACAATGTTTCAAAAATCAGTAAAAACAGGAAAATAATAGCTGTACTTGTAGTTATTATATTTATACTCTGTCTATCTCCTGCGCCGTTTATTGCTGTATAATAATTAATAAGTTAAAAGAGATGTTTTATATGAAAGTTTATTACGAATGCGCACCCTGTTTTTTAAGACAGGCCAAAGAAGCGCTTGATCTTGCAACCTGCGATGAATCAGTCAAAATGGAAGTTATGGAAGAACTTATAAAGGTTATTTACAGGGATTTTGGTCCTGAAGCTGTTTCAAATGAGATTGGAACAAAAATACACCGAATTATAAAGGATAAGACTGGAAATAATGATCCATATCTTTTAGAAAAACAAAAAGGAAATGAAATAGCTTTGAAATTCCTTCCAAAAATTAAAGAAATACTTAAAAAGAAGAATGGGCTTGAAACATATATAAAAGCTGCTATTTGCGGTAATATCATTGATTTTGGAGCGCTTGGGGTTGATTTTGATATTGAAAATGGAATTATAGAAAATATAGAAAAAGAAATTGCATTAAATCAGGTTCCAGATCTTGAAAATGAACTTAAATCCTCTAAAAATGTTCTTTACCTTGCAGATAACAACGGCGAAATTGTTTTTGATAAATTACTCATAGAAAAGCTTAAAGAAGTAGATTTAAATGTCAAAGTTGCATTAAAAGAAAAACCAATACTCAATGATGCATGCATTGAAGACGCCGTTCAAATTGGGCTTGATGAAGTTGCAGAGCTTGTTTCAACTGGAACTGACTCCATTGGAATAATTTATGATGATGTGTCTGAAGAATTTAAGAAAATTTTTGATGATGCAGACATGATTATAGCAAAGGGTCTTGGAAACTATGAAGGCTTAACTTCAATGCAATTAGAAGATAAACCTGTTTTTTGTCTACTTAATGTGAAATGCTCTCCAATTGCAAAGGATATTGGTGTAAATCTTGGGGATAACGTTGTTTTAAAACTCTAATCCTTTGGTTAACGTAAATTTTATATCCATATCCATAAATAATATAACCATGCAAAAATCAGCAGTCATCATTGGAATTATTATCATTCTGGCAATAGCTGCCTATGTAGCTTCAGCCCCCAAAAGTCAAAAAAATGTGGAAATACAAAATTCCAGCGTAAAATGGTACACAGATTTAAACTCAGCTTTTGAAGACTCTAAAAAAACTGATAAAACAGTCTTTGTGTATTTTTATACAGCATGGTGCAGTGCGTGCAGAGTATTTGATGAAAACACCCTTTCTGATCCGGAAGTTCAGGATAAATTGAGTAAAAATTACATTTCTGTAAAAATAGACCTGGACAAAAATCCCCAGCTTGCATCAGACTATAAAATTTACAGTATTCCTACACTGGTATTTTTAAATCAGGAAGGTAGTGAAATTAAACGGTATGAAGGCTACATTGATTCAAAAGGCCTTTTGAATCAATTGTAGTACATTCGGGAGATAGAAATGGATATTGGCCCATTAATTTCATTTTTTGCAGGGATTGCATCGGTTTTATCTCCCTGTGTAATACCCTTAATCCCAGTTGTTATAGGATATTCCTTATTAGAGAAAAAAACATCCCAGATAATAGCATTTGTTCTGGGGTTTTTCTTGATCTTTACAGTAATAATTTTTCTAACAGCAGTTTTCACGGCTGCAGTAAACTTTTATCTTTACTATTTTAGGGTTTTAGCAGCAATAATCATAATATTGATTGGAATTTACTTTATTTTAAATAAAAAATTCTTTAATATTTCGTATGAGCCAGTAAAACATGGAAATAAGGATGTTCAATCGTTTCTTATGGGATTTTTAACTTCCCTTGCCTGGTCGCCATGCTATAGTTCCTATTTAATTGCAATCATTGCCTACAGTGCATCTTCAGGCGATATTTTATACAGTTCGATGAATTTGACATTATTTGCAGCAGGATTTTCACTTACATTATTTATAATATCTTTACTGGCATCTAAAATTAATTTAAGCAGACTGATTGAATATTCTAACTACATAAGGATTGTCTCAGGACTAATAATTTTAATTGCAGGTATTTACATGTTACAACTCTTAATATAAAAATTCTGGGAGGGTAAGTATGAAAGTGGGATTTTTAGGATTTGGTGAAGTTGCATCAACATTATCAGCAGGTCTTTTAAAGAATGGGGTTGAAGTAAGTACATGTATTGAGAAGAGAAGTCCCAGAACACAGAGACTGGCACAGGAAACAGGTTTAAATTTATGTGGATCAAACAGGGAACTTGCAGAAAATTCTGACATTTTAATTTCAGCTGTAACTCCCGGAGCAGCAATTAGGACTGCGAAGGTCGTTGGAAAATATGTTAACGGAGTTTATGTGGATATAAATAACATTTCGCCTGTAACAGCTAAAAAAGCACTTTCTTTCATTAAAAATGGAAAAACAGTAGACGCATCAATTATTGGAAGCGTTAGAACAGGTTTAAATGTTCAGATTATAGCTTCGGGCAGGTTTGCCCATGAATTTACCAGATTAAACAATTATGGCATGAATATAGATGTAATTGGGACTGAAATTGGCCAGGCGTCTGCTTTAAAGATGTTAAGAAGTTCATTTACCAAGGGAATTTCAGCCCTGCTTTTTGAAACTCTTTATTCAGCTTATTCCATTGGAATTGACAAAGAAGTGCTTAAATATATTTCAAAAACAGAAGGTGAAGGTTTTAAAGACTCTGCAGTATCAAGAATTATTAGCAGTTCCTTTCATGCAAAAAGACGTTACGAAGAAATGGAAGAAGTTATTGAAACACTTTCTGAAAGCGAAGATCCAAAAATGAGTAAGGCTGCACAGGATTTCTTCAAAACACTCTATGAAAATTTAGGTGAACTTGAAAAAAGACCTGAAAATTACGCTGAAATATTTGACATGATAAGAAAAAGAAGTAAAAAAAAAGAACAGTGCCATTATTCAGCAAAATAATGGGTAAAATCGTCTGCATCCATTTCTATAAACCACTGACCATTGGAAGTCATTATCGGGGTTCTTGTAAGGACCAGGGGGAGCAGTTCTGATTCTTCATTGTTATTAGTTTCCATTTTACTGCTTATTACATCCAGAGCGCTTGCCATAAACTCTCTTGAATTAAATCCTAATAAAATATCTCTAACGTCCATTCCAACTTTATCAGAAGCGTCAGGATTCTTTGCAATCTCTACGCTTTTTAAATTACTGAAAACTCTTACTGCAATTGCTTTAAGTTCATTATCTGTCATAATAATCACCAAATTAACTTCTTATCTAAATAGTTTCAAACTAATATATAAAAGTAACTTATTTTAGGAATGTTTAATTTAACTTATCCAATAAAGTTCAATCTTCTCTTGATTATTTTTAAATTACACTAATTTCAGTTTCTAAATTTAAATCTCTTTTCATTACTTTTCACATACTCTTACAAAATTCTTTATTATGAAGATCCAACATAGAAATAAGAAAAGTTATGGCTAATAGTTTTAACAGGATAAATCAGTGGGATAAGTGAGATAAAAATGCGTTCAAAACAGGGAATAGCAAACCTCCCCCTACACGGAGGTCACGCACCGAGATGGCTCTTTAACAGAATGGTTAAGTTAGCTGGGAGTATACTGGACGTTATTTTATATGAATACAGTGCTGACGAATTTTTAAGACGAATTTCAGATCCTCACTGGTTCCAGGCATTTTCATGTGTGATTGGATTTGACTGGCATTCTTCAGGAACCACGACCACGACCTGTGGTGCGTTAAAGCTTGCAATTGATCCGCAAGAACACGGAATCATGATTGCAGGGGGGAAAGGTAAAAATTCAAGAAAAACACCTTTGGATATTGAAACATCCGCTGATTTTTTCTCCTTATCTTCAAAAAAGATTGATGAACTTAAATATTCAAGCCGTATTTCAGCAAAGATAGATAATTCATGTATTCAGGACGGTTACAGCTTATATCACCACTCATTCTTTTTTACAGAAGATGGTAACTGGGCAGTTGTGCAGCAGGGATTAAATAATGAAAATAGCTATGCCCGACGTTATCACTGGCTTTCTGAGTCCATTGATAAAGTTATAGAAGAACCACACAGTGCAATCTGCTGTGATGAGTCCAATTCAGACACACTGAATATGACATCAGATCAAAGTAATGAGGCAAGGAATATAAGTGTAGACCTTATATGCGATAATCCTGATCATTTAAAGCCCTACTTTAAAAATAAATCTCAAACACTGCTTACAGACTTTCTTGACATATCAGTGCGTTTAGATATCTCTAAAAATTTTAAAGAGATGAAAATGCCAGGACACCATCCTGTGCTTGACGTGGATATGAGTAAAAACGAATTCAAAGTTTTAAAAAAGGCATACGAGCTGCAACCTGAAAATTATGAAGAATTAATCTCGCTTGAAGGAATAGGGCCCAAAAAAATAAGGGCACTGGCTTTAATTTCTGATCTGGTTTATGGATCTGAGCCAAGCTGGAGAGATCCTGTTAAATACAGCTTCACCCACGGTGGGAAGGACGGTTTTCCTTATCCAGTTGATAGGGAAGTTTACGATCACTCTATCCATGCTTTAAAAGAAGCATTAGATGAAGCTAAACTGGATAAAAAAGATAAGTATAATGCGATTAAAAGATTGGAATCATTTATTAGTGTGAATGAGTGTTAATAAAGAAGGATCAGTGCCGTTTAAATTTCAACGATGTTTTTTTGAATCCAAAAAAGAATTGTTTGTCATCCCATAGCCACTCCTTTGTGAAAATAATCACATTACTTTGGGGGATTGATATATGGTTGTGATTATTAGAATAATAATAGAATAATCTAAATCTGGTGAAAGAATGGCAAGAGTTATAGTAGTAGCTTCTGGAAAGGGTGGTGTTGGAAAGACTACAATCGCTGCAAACCTTGGAATAGCGTTATCTCTACATCAAGAAGATGTTGTAGTTTTAGATCTGGATATAGCAATGGCAAATTTAGAACTAATTCTTGGTCTTGAAGATAAACCTGTTACTTTACAGGAAGTACTTTCAGGGCGGGACATAATCCATAATGCAATTTATGAAGGCCCGGGAGGTGTTAAAATTGTTCCATCTGGCCTGTCGCTTTACGGTTTAAAAGATATGAAACTGGAAAGACTTGAAGAAACACTGGCCTCTTTAACTGAAAATATTGACATACTTCTAATTGATGCGCCAGGAGGGCTTGAAAGAGATGCTCTGGCTGCACTGGAAGTGTCAAATGAATTAATTCTTGTAACTACTCCTGAAATTACATCCCTGAGTGATGCTTTAAAAACAAAGATTGTGGCAGAAAAGTTAGGTATAGATGTCCTTGGAGTGGTTATTAACAGAAGAATGTCTGATAATACATTTTTAACAGCCTCTGAAATTGAGTTAATTCTTGATGTCCCTGTGCTTTCAACAATACCCGAGGATCAAAAACTAAATATTGCATCTGCTTCTGGAAGTTCCATTTTACTGGATCATCCTAATTCTGATACCTCAAAAACATTGATGAACCTTGCAGCAATAATAATAGGAAAATACTCCTGTGAAAATGATTTAACCGGTAAAGGAATAGTCACTAAATTTCTTCAAAGCATTTATAGCAAATATATTAATGTAAACAGGTCATGATCATTTAATCTTTTTTTAAAGTGTATTTCAAATAATTCAGTGTCCAATTTTTAAGACATTACTGATTAAAATTTATTAATAAGCTAACTATATATACCTCCTCTGCAACATGGTTATTAAATAATTGAACAAAAGAAATGTTTTATTATCTCTATGTACAAAATAGAAAAAGATCAGGTGTTAATACTGATTTAAAATAAAATTACATTAATAATGACTTATAACTAAAAATAATAGGTATTACCACATGGAATACGAAAATGCATATAAATTAAAGGAAAAACTATTAATAGAAAATGATGGGATACTTTTCGATGATTTAATTAAGGGTAGCGAAATTAAAACATCCAGTGGATTATGTTACAGTATAAAAACCGATTCTCAAATAAGTTTTGATACATTAAGTCCAAAAAAAGCTAAAAATAAAATTTTAAGTGATTTAAAGGTTATAAAGGGAATTGGAGAAGCCAAAGAGCAAAAATTAAAAGAAAACGGCTATAAAACCATTGAAGACCTGATAGATCATGAAAGATTTGGCAAAGCTGCATCAAGATTCCTGGAAATAGTATGTGACCATGATAAATGTGAAATTGAGGATTGGATTTCAGCTTATTATCCTAAATCACACCCCTTAATCTTATTTTCTTCAAGTTTAAGCGAGGATGGGGACTATGTTTTTCTGGATATTGAAACATTAGGATTATTTAACAGGCCCCTGATCCTTTTAGGACTTGCTAAAATATCTAAAAACAAAATCACCGTAAATCAGTATTTATCAAGAAATGCTGGTGAAGAAAACGCTAGTTTAGATGCTTTTCTTTCAAATATCAATGAAAACAGTGTATTTGTAACTTTTAACGGTCAAACATTTGATCTTCCATTTATAAAAAACAGAATGAACCATTTCAAAATAAATAAAAGCTTAAATCATCCTCATTTTGACATGCTGCACTACTCCAGAAGGCAGTGGGGCAATGAATTAACGAATTGTAAATTAACCACAATAGAAAGACACTTATTTAATATTATAAGAGAAAATGATATTCCGGGTAGTTTAGTACCTGAATTTTACGAAACCTATGCAAAAACAGGGAATGCAGGACCTTTAATCCCTATAATCGAACACAACCAGCAAGATATAATTACGTTAGCAATGATATTTTCCAAATTACATGAACAACATGCAGAATACTAAAATAGCTTTAACTCAAAGTTAAATACATACAGGAGCGTAAACATGCAATCTAAATCTATTAAAATTCTTTTAATTGAAGATAGTAAAGAAGACGCTGTAATCATCAGAGAAATGTTAAAGGAAACCTCAAAAATTCCATTCCAGTTAACACATGTTAATAGACTTAAAACCGGTTTTGAAAAACTTTTTATAGACGCATTTGACCTGATACTTTTGGATTTAAATTTACCAGATAGTCGGGGATTTGATACGTTTATCAGGACCTATGATCAGGCTCCAGAATTACCAATCATTATTTTAAGTGGTTTTGGAAATGAAGAAGTCGCTGTAAGGGCTGTTCGGGAAGGTGCTCAGGATTATTTGATTAAAGGTGAAATCGACGGTAGAATACTTGTTCGATCAATTTATTATGCTATGGAACGTAAAAAAATTGAAAAACAGCTCATGAAAACCCAAAAAGATCTAAGAAAATTAATTGAATGGCATGAAGAAGAACTAAAAGAAACAGAATTAAAGTTAAAATCAGAAATGGATGAATGTAAATTGCTGGAAAGCAGGCTTGACAATGCACTTGGAAATCTAAAAATCGAGAAATTTAAACTGAATACCATTATAAATAAACTTCCAGTAGGTATACTCATCGTGGACGCATCTTCAGGTAAACCTATTATAAAAAACAAAAAATTGGATGAAATATGGAAAGATTGCGCTGAAACAGATGAATTAGCTGAATATTGTTATTATAATGGTTCACATGTAGATGGAAAACCATACGAACTTAAAGATTGGCCCCTTACCCGCTCAATTAAAAATGGGGAAGAAATTGAAGATCAAAAAATTGTTGTTTCAAGGGACGATGGTTCTGAAAGCATTATAAGCAACAGTTCTATTCCAATAAGAAATGAAAAAGGAAAAATAATAATGGGAATATCCATTTTTTCAGATATTAGTGATGCTGAATTTTAAAAATTCAGATATAAAAATGCTGCAAATTCAAACCAAAATGAGATAAAATAATTAATAGTCCTTCAAACCCTATATAAAACATTAAACCAAAATATAGGGCTGTAACAATAATTAGAGCATAACTTATCATTATAAAATAACCATCACTTTCAAGGATACCTGCAGAAAGCAGAAATATGCAATAAGCAGGTAAAGTATCTGTTAAAGGAATAGGTAAGGGAAGCATAAGTAAAAAAGCGCTGAACACTAATAAAATACCATTAATTACATTCATAGAGTACCTGTCGGTCAACATCTGAGCACGTGGTTTGAGTACATTCTCAAATTTTTTTAAAACCATAATACTACCTTTTAATATATTTATGGCAGTACTTCGGGGTATTTTATATCTTAAGATTTTTTTGGGCATTAAAAATTTGTTAAAAATAACGCTTATTCCAATAAACATTATCGCTATTCCAAAAGGGATACTTGATCCCGGGATAGATACAGGAATTAAAAAGGGAGTGGCCAGCACCATGCATGAAATAAACCTTCCACGATATCCTGCAATCTCTAAAAATTCTTCTAAAGTTATATAATCTGGAAAGTTTTCATTGGAAATTTGAGATAGAGCATCTGAAAAAAAGATGCTTGATTTCACTGTTTTGGACAAATTACTAACCTCAATAAGATTTAATTAATTTTCTTTTAGTTTTAAATATATTTTCTTTATGGTTTATCTTTAATGCACACAAAATTCTATCAATTTTGGCCGTGTTTATGAAATTTAATTTGAGTTAATGAGCCTTTCTGATGTTTTACCATAAAATTTCCACGAAAGATAATAGGTGACTATATTTACAACTAAAAAACCGGTAAATCCCGGATCAAAAATTGCTGCAAAGTTATTGGAGAAGTGTAATCCTACTGCAAGAGAATAATATTTAACTGGTTGCCTTTTTGAAATACCATATGCAATGATTGAAGCACTTGCAGCATGAAATAAAATTCCAGGAAACCTCAATAATACTGGCACATCCAATATAAAAACATAAACCAAAAACTCGGATATACCAAATCCTAAACCAACCAGAAATCCCAGAATAAAGATAGATCTTCCAGTTTCTCCATGTCGATAGAATAGAGGATAAGCTTTGGCAAATTCTTCTATGATTGGAGCAAAAACAACAATTAACACAGTTTCTGCTATAAAAAGAGGTAAAAAAGTTAATAGATTTACAGCAAATGTCTGAAAAAAAAGTGTTATTGGAATACTGACTATTACTCCAGAAATTAAAAAGAAAATTTTTTCTTTAAAATCAGGGCGATGTGATTCGATAATTACCTTTTCAGTATAGATATCTGTTTCATTATCTTGAGTAGGCGGCATAGGGGTCTCCTAACAAACATGTTCTAAGTGATTTGCTACTTCTATTTATGGGGTTTACAGGAGGATTCATAGGTTCTGGAGGATTATCTGGTATTGATGAAGATAATTCAGGAACCATCCTCCCTTCCACTAAATTGCTGGCAAATGAATCAAAAGCTATGTAATTCAAGTTTATAAATCCCGGAAATTTAATTTCCCTTATTTCTCATTTCTTCAAGCTTTTCAGAAATTTCTTTACTTGTAATTCCCTGTTTTTCCTTAATTTCAGGTTCATCACCTTTTATCAGGTTATAAACTGTTAAAGCTATTACTCCACTAACAAACAGGATAAACAATCTTTCAATTGGATGCTCGCTTGGGGAAAACCCGGGCCAGTAATTTTGAACAACAATCCCAATCAAAACAATTACTCCAATAAAAGTTAAAAATCCAATAATTCCTGCAATAACTTTCCTCAAATTCATAACAATCACATCAACTTACTAATATCAGTATTTAAAAGTTTCAAATAGGTTTTATAAGCCACTACCACGTCTTCTGCTAATATTTTGTCGCGGGTATGGTTCACAGCGTTGCAGGCTGCAAGGAAGGTTAAAGAATAATTCTCACCAGTCTCAAAAGTACTTGAGTCAGAAACCCATCTAACAACCCCAATATCTCCGCGTATTCTATCTATCTTTTTGAAGAGTTTTTTGCCTTGTTTATCCCATTTGATCTTTTTTAATTTCTGGTAGAATTCTTCATCAGGTGCCGGGTAATCTTTAGGTTTGTCAAAATCGTCTAAAAGAGACATTAAGCGTTCTAAAATAGCATGCTCCCTCAGGGTGTCTTTATGATTCAATTTTCTTTGTACATAAGCAGAATCTATTTCCGGAATTAAACCTCCAAAAGTTGCTTTAAAATGCGAGAAAATAATAACGCCTGTTAAAGATGCCACATAAAGAGGAGGATCCTTAAGAATTTCAGAAGCAAGTTTAACCTGTCTTAATTTCAAAAGCTCATCTGCAGATTCTAAATAAGATGACATTTCTTCAGGATCCATCTCACTAGCCTTATACATTCTTCCATAAACTTCAGAATCCATTAAAGACTGCACATCGTCAAGAACTTCTTTTAACCCTCCCACATCAGGGAAGCTTCTTAATATTTTCTCTGCATTTTTTCTGTTTCTCTCTTTTTCCTCATCAATATCCCATTCAATATATTCCCACAAACCCATATTATCTCCACCCTATCCATTTTTTAAATCCGTTCCACGCCTTTTTTGCACCGTTATAAATCTGTTTCCCTGTATTTTTAGCTGTATTAACAGCTTTCTTGGCAACTGTTTTAGCTGTCTTGGTTACTCTTTTAACTGCTTTTTTAGCTGTATTAACAGCTTTCTTAGCTGCTTTTTTAACAGTGTTCGCTGCTTTCTTGGCAACTGTTTTAGCTTTATTAACCACTTTTTGGGCTGTCTTTTTTACTGTGGTAACAACTTTCTTGGCAACTGTTTTAGCTTTGGTGACCACTTTTTGGGCTGTCTTTTTTACTGTGGTAACAGCTTTCTTGACAGTTTTTTTCACGGTGTTCACGGCTTTGTTAACTACTCTCTTAGCAGTGGTAACAACTTTATTTACAGCCTTCTTAACTGTATTTACAGCTTTGTTAACTGTTTTTTTAGCTGTTCTGGTTATTTCTTTAGCTGTCTTCACTGCTTTTTTTGTTATTTCAGGAATTTTTTTAACTGTTTCATCAACTTTTCGAGCTGCATCATACACACCACGAAGCGCTAAATTTCTTTTAATAAACGGACTTAAAACACCATGAATATCCTTATAAACCTTTTTACTGGTTAAATTTTTAAGCCAGCCAAAAGTTCTCATCCTCCATGGAGAAGTATGCACCCATTTTTTAACTGCTTGAGGAGTCATTTTGGAGAAAACATCTAACAGTGAATCAATCCCACCTTTTGCACCTTTCCACAGTGTATTAATACCATTACCAACAATGTTTTTAATATCTTTAGAGGTTATTTTACCCCAAAGCTTTAATTTATCATAAACTTCAATTTTAAGTTGTAAACCCTTACGCCGAATCCAGGAAGACTTAGAAAGCCTACCAGCAATAGTCTCAATCCAAGTCTTAGGACTCAAATTAATCAGGATTAATTTCCCTTATTTCTTTTCTCAGCAAGCATTTTAGAAATCTCTTTACTTGTAATTCCCTGTTTTTCCTTAATTTCAGGTTCATCTCCTTTTATCAGGTTATAAACTGTTAAAGCTATTACTCCACTAACAAACAGGATAAACAATCTTTCAATTGGATGCTCGCTTGGGGAAAACCCGGGCCAGTAATTTTGAACAACAATCCCAA
>JAVSLW010000017.1 GCA_039666455.1 Methanobacterium sp.
TGATAAACATTTTAGAGTTGTTGATGAGAAATACACTTCTAAAACTTGCAGTAATTGTGGATATGTTACAGAAGTTTTGGATTTGAATATTCGCAGATGGATATGCCCCAAATGCAATATATGGCATGATAGGGATGTTAATGCTGCATGTAATATTCTAACCGTGGGAACCACGGGGCTTGCCTTTGGTAAAACCAACAATCAGTTGGTGGATTAGGAATCCATTGACCTCTCAGGTCATGGTAGTTCAATAAAACTGTTGAGGATCTGCATGAGGCAATTATAAATACAGTTCCAGGCGCTGAATTTGGAATTGCATTTTCAGAGGCATCTGGGGATTGTCTTGTAAGAAAATCAGGCAATAATGAAGATCTTGTTAAAAAAGCCGGTGCAAAAATGTTTGAAATAGGGTGTGGACACTCATTTTTAATATACATTAAAAATGCATTCCCAATAAATATTATCCAGCGTATACGTACTGTACCTGAGGTTGTAAATCTTTACTGTGCAACTGCAAACCCTGTCCAGGTGTTAATTGCAGAAACAAAGCAGGGTCGAGGAATAATTGGGGTAATCGATGGTTTTAAACCTCAAGGAATTGAAAGTAAAGAGGATGAAGTATCAAGAAAAAAAGTATTAAGAGAATGGGGCTACAAGTTTTAAATGGTTTTAAATGTCCTGATGTTACCCCATAATTCTTTTTTTAACTTTTCTATATTTACTTCCATTAAATTCAGGATTAAAAGCAAAGGGAGATAGAAAAAACTTTATACTTTTAGGTTCATATTTATTAATACAATCCATGGGAGGATTTTTATGGGTGAATCAGATGTTGTTTTTCTAAAGTACAGTGGACAGGAAAAAAGGGGAGAAACCAGAACTGTAATTAAAGAGGATTATGTTAAATTCTTAAATAGAACAGGCGGTGTGGTTGAAATTAAATTCCATGCTCCAAGAGAAGATCTAATTGATGCATACCAATTTTTCAGTGGAGTAAATGATATGGAATCTGTAGGAATGAACATTGCAGCATCAGGCGACAGGTGGAATCATTACTTTAGAGGAATATCTCCACTTGTAGAAGATGAAGATGGAAAAAACTACAAATTTCAGGTTACCCTGCAGATTAGAGATGCAGCGCCGCGTTAGATAAATTCAACTACTTTAATTTTTAGATAAATGCTTCTTAAAGACTGCTTCTATTTCCTCAGGAGTTTTCAGTATGTTTACGCCCATTTCAGCAAGCCTTTCAACGTGTTCAACATCTTCTTTTCTTATTGTAAGCTCAAGGTCCCGTCCGTCAGGAAGCCGTGTGATTACAATGCCTTCTTCAAAATCTGATGGCAGTACATATACTGGAACACCTGCCTTTTGGGCCATAATAGCTGCATTTGGAAGTAGTGCATCAGCTATTCTAAGTGAAATCTTGGCAACTGTATTGGATGTTGCTGGTGCAATCAGCATGAACTCAAACTGACCTAACTGAATTTGCCCAGCTAAAAAGGGAGCATTTGCATTAACTTCAACCCATGTCCTGTCAAATTCAACTTCCAATTCTTTAAACAGGCCATAGTATTTTAAAACCTGATCTCCAGCCTTTGAAACATATATGCGTATGTCGTACTTGTCGATGTACTTTTCACGCATTTTTTGCATGATCTGGACTGTTCCTAATATTTTATCTCCACTTCCAGTAATTCCCCAGGCCACTTTCTTTTTTTTGGTGGTCATGGTTTTTATTATGTTTTTAAAATATAATATTTTTTTTGTTTTTGAGCTTCAAACGAGTTAAAACCCTAAGTGAATTTTGTTATAACTATTTTCCTTTGTACATAAACATTCCTGTTTTATATACGAGTTTTTTAATTAAAAAACCCGGAACTTTCAATGGATTTTGTAGCCCTTTTTTAAGCAGGGTATAAAAGTATTTCCTTTTTTGATGAGGTTTAAACCGTAAAAATAATTCGTATAGTTCCTTTCTCGTTAATTTTTCAGATAGAATTACAGCTGAATTGTAGCTTTTATCAAAATTCATATTTAGTCTATCCCAATCCATTTTCTTATCAA